>JANOKK010000592.1:0-13575 GCA_031419255.1 Betaproteobacteria bacterium | reverse complement strand
ACATGTCGGACGGCACCTGATCATGAAACTCTTCGTCGGCTTCATCGGCCGGTGGTGGCGCGCCGGTCACCGCAATGAAGTACTCGGGATTGGCGACAAAAAATGCTTGCAACGCCGGGATGTCCTCGGCAACCAATTCCGTGGCGCGGTATGGTCCGATTTCAAATAAGGGGGATTGGAACTGTCTTCCGCTCATTGCAGTGCCACCGACTTATTCCAATTCTCAATCATAAGTACTGTCATCCTGAGAGACGCGAAGGATCTCGTCATGAGAAGATCCTTCGCGTCGCTCAGGATGACAATACATTATTGGAGTGGAATTGGCTTTAGGACTCCGTCGCGAGTTCCGAAACGATTTCTGCCGCCAGATGTTGCCACGCATTGCCAAAACTCTTTTCCGCGAAATCATTATTCGAATCCATCCACATCGCGAACGTACTGGTTTGACCAACAAATCCGAACTGCTTTTGCGTCAATACGCCCCGCTGGCGCGAATTCTCATTCTCAACCGATACCATCACACGCACCACCAGCACGATCCGTGCCTCTCGCATTGAATTCAGGAATATATCCTGCAATTCGACGCGCACCACCTTTGGGGATGAAACCGATCCATTCGGCCAATGTTTCGTTGACTGCTCGTTAACTGCGGCTTGAAACGCATCGCGCAAAATCTGTGGTTGCCGAAAGCGATTCAATCGCGATTCCAATTGGTTAAGTTTTTCAGCCGACAAAATTTCGGCTACGCCGACGCCCGCGCCGACAATCGCTCCCCCGCCACCCACGGCCAACGCGGCGACCGGCATGCAAAGCAATATGAATGGGCCGCAACTCAAACCAATCAATGCACCCAGACCCGCGCCGATGCCGGCACCGGTGCGACTATCCTGACCGATCGTCCGGTTTCTGACCCTGACGTTGGCGTCCGCCTCCTTGCCTGCGGCCACCACGAACGCGACTGGCTCGCCGCGTTTCAGAGTCGCTAAGCGCGGCGTGGTGCAGGCAGACATCAGAGTGGCGATTACGCACCACGGGACGAGGCGGGCATTCATATGGAATCCATTTCAACGCTGGCTGGAACGCAATTTGTTTTGCAAGCGCCAACGTAGCCGCAATACTATGCGCCGTCCGGACATCCGCCCGCAGTTAATCACTGCTTGCCTTCCTCCAATTTGTGCCCGTTTCTCGTTCGGAAAAAGAAAAGGCCCGGCACAATCAAGTTGCCGGGCCAACAAAGTGTCACGAGGAGGTGCATTCAATTTACCCTCGGTAGCCGCTGACGAATATGAATTGCGTCACAAAAAGGCAATTCATTTTGCGCAAAAGAAAATGCCCGGAACGTTTAGGTTGCCGGGCAATAAAGTGTTACGAGGAGGTGATTCGACTTTAAGCGTGTTCGCAGTTGGCTACTATGAACTGGTTCACAAATTCAGAAATTTTTTGTGTTTCAGCATTTCGACGGAACCGCTCTCCTTGGCCCATGCACTATCATGTCGCGATGTCATCTTCCGCTCAGGAAATTCTCCATTCCGTATTCGGCTATTCGTCTTTCCGGGGCGAGCAGCAGGTTATCGTCGAACACCTGATCGCCGGTGGCGACGCGCTGGTGTTGATGCCGACCGGCGGCGGTAAATCGCTTTGCTTTCAGATCCCCGCCATGCTGCGCGAAGGCACCGCGATCGTGGTTTCGCCGTTGATTGCGTTGATGCAGGATCAGGTCGAGACACTTCAGCAGCTCGGCGTGAAGGCGGCGTTCCTGAATTCAACGATGGATGCGCGCAGCTCGAACGAAATGGAAAAATCGTTGGTGGCCGGCGAATTGGATCTGCTCTACGTGGCACCGGAGCGATTGTTGTCGCCGCGATTCATTGAGTTGCTCGGTCGCTCAAAAATCGCACTTTTTGCCATCGACGAAGCGCATTGCGTCTCGCAATGGGGACACGATTTTCGCCCGGAATACCGGCAACTGACGATGTTGCACGAGCGCTTCCCGAATGTGCCGCGCATCGCGCTGACCGCGACGGCTGATGTGCCAACGCGAAACGAAATTATTGAACGCCTCGCCTTGCAAAACGCAAAGCGCTTCGTTGCGAGTTTCGACCGACCCAATATTTGCTATCGCATCATCGAGAAAAACGAGCCGCGCCATCAATTGGCCGAATTTCTCGCTGGCCACAAGGGCGATGCGGGAATCATCTATTGTCTGTCACGAAAGCGCGTTGAAGAGACGGCAATATTTCTTGCCGCGCGCGGCTTTGATGCGCTGCCCTATCACGCCGGGCTCGATGCCGCGACGCGCGCCGCGAACCAGAAGCGATTTTTGCAGGAGGAAGGCGTGGTGATGGTGGCCACCATCGCGTTCGGAATGGGCATCGACAAATCCAATGTGCGATTCGTGGCGCACATGGATTTGCCGAAAAGCATCGAAGGCTATTATCAGGAAACCGGACGCGCGGGCCGCGATGGTTTGCCGGCCGACGCGTGGATGGCGTACGGCATGGCGGATGTGGTGTTGCTCAGGCAAATGGTCGATGGCTCGGAGGCGGGAGTAGAGCGCAAGCGCCTGGAGCGACAAAAGCTCGATGCGCTGCTGGGTTTTTGCGAATCCACGCGTTGCCGGCGCCAATCACTGCTGGAATATTTCGGCGAAGCGCGCGCGACCGCCTGCGGCAATTGCGACAACTGTCTCGACGCGCCGGAAACATGGGATGGCACGCTCGCTGCGCAGAAGGCCTTGTCCTGCGTTTACCGGACGGGCCAACGATTTGGCGTCGTGCATCTGGTGGATGTGCTGCTCGGCAAATCGACCGAACGCGTGATCCAGTTTGGACATGATCGACTGACGACGTTCGGCGTCGGCAGCGAATTATCGGAATTGCAATGGAAAGGCGTGTTTCGCCAACTGACCGCGATGGGATTTCTCATGGTCGATGTCGAGGGCTTTGGCGGGCTGAAATTGGCGGGCACGAGCAAGCCCGTACTGAAGGGTGTGCAACGCGTTACGCTGCGTTTGCAGGCCGCCACGAAGGCCAAAAAGGCACGCCGCGATCCCGGTGTGCGCAGTGTCGAGCGAAACGGCATCGCCACGCAGGATGAATCGCTGTGGCAGGCGTTGCGCGAGACACGCCTCAACATTGCGCGCGAACAAGGCGTGCCACCGTATGTAATTTTTCACGATGCGACACTGCAAGCGATGATCAAAGAGCGCCCGCAAAGTTTGCGCGAGTTCGGCACCATCAGCGGCGTGGGCGAGCGAAAACTGGAAAAATACGGCGAGGCGTTTCTCAGCGTCCTGATCGCGCATTCGTGACGATTTGCCAGCGTTCATCGCCACGCCGCACATCGCGTACACTGACCACCGCGATTCCACTGAAAGTGTCCCATGCAGCAGACCGAATACCGCATCGTCACGGAGTACATTGAACTCAATCAGTTGTTGAAAGTGTGCGGCCTCGCGTCTAGCGGCGGCGAAGGTGCCGCGCGCGTGACGGAGGGCAATGTGCGCGTCGATGGTCAACCCGAGTTGCGCAAGCGCTGCAAGATCCGTGCGGGGCAAGTGGTGCAATTGGGCGATGTGCGGATTGCAGTGTTGTCTGCCGACCCGGCCGAGATTGCCGCTATGGCGGAGGCTCGGATCGAGACGGCGCGCCTGAAGGCGGCCAAGAAGAAAGCCGGAAAATCCCCGCCCGGCGTGTGGGCGCCAACGGGGGCCAAGCCCGGTGTGAAATTTCGCGCAAAGGTGGGCGGCAAACCTTTATCAAAAAGCGGTGGCGCAGCAGCAAAGCCCAAACCGAAAACCAACGTCTTTGCCGAGAAAGCCGAAGCGCATCGGCGCAATCGCAAACCCTGACGCCTCTAAGCGCTCGTTGACGTTCGAAATATCGAAGGCTGAAAGTTTCTTGCGGAGCACTTCCTCCTTTTTAAACGAGGATTGAGGAGGATTTTTGGGCCACATTGACGAAGTGACGACCGAAACTCTCCCTCAATCCCTCTTTAAAAAAGAGGGACGTGCTTCCAAAAGTACAGTACCGCGATGGTTGATTGAATTTCACCAATCGCTTAAATGGCTCGTACGCCGCCACCCTTGCAGACGTAAAATGATGCCCTGCGTGTAAACAAGTCGCGTACCACCACAAATCACTGGAACCACCATGAAAAGAACCGAACTCGAAAAAGCCAAAGCCAGCAGAATCGCCGGCAACATGAAACTGCATGGCATTCCGGATCGATTCGGCAAGGACGCGGGCGCGCTGGTCGACAAGCGCGAACAACGCAAACGCGATCAGGAACTGGGATTGATTCCGTATGCCGTCAAATTGCAGGGTGACCTCATCAATCAGATCAAGGCACTCGCCGCGAGTCAGGATAAATCGCTGAATGACGTCACCGCCGAGTTGCTCACCAAAGGGCTCGCGAAAAAATAGTTCATGGCCCTCAAGGCGACCGTCCACAAAGTCGAGCTCGCCGTATCGGACATGGATCGCGGCTACTACGCGAGCCACTCACTCACACTGGCGCGACACCCGTCGGAGACGAGTGAGCGCCTGATGGTGCGTCTGCTGGCCTTCGCCATGTATGCCGATGAAATGCTTGTCTACGGTCGCGGCTTGTCGGCCGACGACGAACCGGCGCTGTGGAAAAAAGACCTCACCGGCAATATTGAACTGTGGATCGACGTCGGCTTGCCCGACGAGCGTGAATTGCGCAAAGCCTGCGGTCGCGCGCGACGTGTCGTTTTACTCGCGTATGGCGGTCGTGGCGTTGGCATCTGGTGGAACGCGAATCAGGCCGCACTGGAGCGACTCACCAATCTGGATATTCTCGATATTCCGATCAAGGCCTCGACCGCAATAGCCGCACTCGCGGATCGCAACATGCAAATCAACGCGACGTTGCAGGATGGGCATATTTTTATTGGCAATGCAGATCAGACGGTGCTGGTGGAGCCGGTCAAGTTGAAGCGGGTGGCGGATAAGGTGTCGTCGAAGTAATGAGGCGTCGATGAAAACGCAAAAAATTTAAACTCAAGCACCGGCGCGGCTTTCGGGACGAAATACCGCCAAGACCGCCGCCGATACTGCTTTTACGTTTGCACTGCGCAACGCGTTATTTCGTCGCAGACCCAATGGCCCGCACCGCAATCGGCACATTGCACAATTCAATATGCCCTGCCGGCACTTTGTACCAGGTGCCGCCGCGATTTCTCAATGCGTCGACGAGCGACGAAAACATCGGTGTGTCGGTGCGGATTACCGCGAGCGGCGTGCGTTCATCCGGTGGCACATCGGCGGCCACACGCACACGATGGATCGGCACTCGTTGCGAGGCGTTATCGTAGAATCCCATCGCGCCGCCGCCACGCGGCAGACTGGATAGCAGCGGCATGCCTTGGACCACGCGACCGAGCAAGGTGATATTTCGATCCAAGTGGCGAGGCGCGTGGCCGGTAACGGCATAGAGTTCCGCACCGCTGCCGCTGGTGTCGGCGTTGTCGCGCCCCGCGCCGACCATGCCATAGCAATGTGCAAGCCAGGTGCGCCCGGTTTTCGGATTGCGGCCAACCGGGAAGCCATTCGAGAAGCCAACCTGCGGCGCATAACCGTCGATGTCGGGCAGACGCGTGAAGGCCAATTTCGCATCAATTGCGCGAGTGAATTCCGGCGCGAGACTCGCTTTGCCATCCTTCATCGGACGCGGATTTTTTTCATCCGGGTCACCCCACTGCGCGACGTAATTGTCCTGCGAGCGCACGATTGCGAGGCCATCGAAATATCCTTCACGCGCCAGGGCGCGAATGTTGGCGGCGTGGGCGGGTGCGTAGGCAGCGGAGATTTCGATCACCACGCGGCCCGTGGGCAAATCCATGTAAATCGTGTTGTCCAAATCCAATGCGCGCCAATCCGTGGGCGACGATGCCGCCAGCAATTCGGAATAGGAACGCGAAGGTTTGATGGTCGCGGTGGCCGCCTCGGCGATACCGATCAGCGTCGCAATCGCCATCCACGCGCCAGCCAATAGCAATTGACGTCCGCGTCGATTGCAACGCACGACCGATGCCGCGTGCCAAATTGTCTCAGCCGATTTCATAACGGTCACGTCCTCCCTGTTTGGCGCGATACAGCGCATCGTCCGCGCGTTTGATTAACTCGTCAAGGTTTGCCGTCGTGTCGGTCGCCTCTACGAATCCCATGCTGAATGTCAACGTACGACCGGCAGGAAGGCCGGCGACGTTGAGCATCCTGACAGCATCGCGAAGGCGTTCAAACACCTGCGGTGCCTGCGCCAGATCGGATCCCGGCATGACGATCAGGAATTCTTCGCCACCATAGCGACCGAGGCGATCGTTGCTGCGCAACTGGAGTGAACAAACGGTCGCGAATGCGGTGAGCACCGCGTCGCCGACCGCGTGACCGCATTCGTCGTTGATCGACTTGAAGTGATCGATATCGATCAGGCCGAAACAAACTCGCACAGGCACTTTGCGGCCCGGGTGCAATTGATCGTCGGCGAAGCGCACAATACTGCGACGATTGGGCAGGCCGGTGAGATCGTCGCGCAGCGCGAGATTGGCAAAGCGCCGGTTTTGTTTTCCCTGGCGGTACAGGTACCAGGCCAAACCACCCAGTACGATCGACATCAACGCGATCGCCAATACCAGTACCAGACGGCGCGCCTCGGATTCGCGCTCGCCGGCGCGCAGCAGCGCATTCTCCGCCTCCTTTTGCCGCACTTCGAACCGCGTGCGAGTCTCGACGGCATCCTTGTCGTGCGCATCGGCGGCGCTCTTTTTCTCGGCCTCGCGCAAAGCCACTTGCGATTGATACGCGCGACTGAAGTCACCAAGTCGCGAGAAAACCTCTGCGGCCGAGCCGAAGAAGGCAACATCGATCGATGGCGAAATGATCTTGCCGCGAATCGCTTCTGCGCGTGACAATGCGTCCAGACTTTCTCGCCGCCGATCCATGTGCGCGAGCGCATTGGCGCGCACGCGTTGAATATTGAAGACCATGGTGGCGTCGCCAGAATGGGTCAGTGGCGGCAGCGCGCTATCCAGGTGTGACAGCGCGTCACTCCATGCGCCGTTTGCAACCGCAATGTTCCCAAGCCGATAATCGCAGAACGCAACGCCGATCGGATCGTTAAGCAATTGGTATTGCGCCATGCTCTTCTTTGCATAGGATTCGGCCATCGGCAGGTCATTGAGCCGCTCATAGACCAGCGCCATGTTGAAATAGACGGTGGCCAGTTCGTGGCGACTGCTCTTTTCGGCATCCGGTTCCACCGATTTCTGGTGATGGTCGAGCGCACGCAACAGGTCTTCGCGACTGGAATGGCCATGCGTGTACGCGCTGCCAATGGCAGAAAGCGTGCTGCGCGCCGCGCGGCTATCGCCCAAGTCGACAAAACGCTGATGCGCCTTGAAGAGCAACTCGAGCGCATCGGCGTTGCGACCGAGCAAGCCATAGACAAACGCTTTCGACACCATCGCGCCGGTTGCGGCACGTTTGAGCCCTGCGCGCTCGGCGATACCAATCGCTTCATCGAACACCGGCTGCGCGTCGAGATATTTTCCCTGCTCCGACAGCACCACTGCGCGAGCGGCAAGGAATTCGCTTTCACCTTCTGCGTCGCGCATTTCCCGCGCCAGCATCAGCCCCTGCTCGGCGACCATGGTCAACGTCGCGGAATCTTCCATTTGCGCAACCGCCATCGCCTTCAGGCGTAGCGCGCGCAATTTGAGTTGCTTGTCGCCGTTGGTCGCACTTTGGCGCAGCCATTCTTCACTCTCGCGGATCGACGCGCGCGGATCATCGGCCACACGGCGCTCAAGGGTCTGGGTGAATTGGTCGCGTGAACTAAGGGCGGCCTGCGCAAAAGCTGCGGAGAATAGCAATCCTGCCGCGATAATTGCGAAAGCGGCGCGCGACCTGTCGGAAATCGAACTTCGGTTTTTTCGGGCGGACAACATCATGGTGAAATCATAGTGTTTTGCGAGGCATCGTTGCAACCGGATTGTCTCAGGCCGAATTATCGATTTATCTTTTTGCGAGTAGCTGGTCGCGATGGCGATGGGCCGCCAAAACGCCAACTCGCTACTATCATCGGAAACGCGCTCGCGCGCAATTGATGACACGCGATTTTACAAAGTCCGCGCCGCACGCACTTTGAACCCACTAATTCCGCTATCCTGCACCGGTCAGCGATCTTGATTGCGGAGTGCAAATACGTGCCTGAGCAACCGCAATATTCCCGTTGTCCCAAATGCCAGCATGCGCCGCTGCCGGTAAATCAATCGTTGCCGACTGCATGTCCGGCATGCGGGTTAGTGCTCGCCAAATTTGCGCAGCCACTCGTGCGCGCCTCTGCGAGCCAAGATGGTGATGAAGACGCTCCGCGTTGGAAAATCTGGGCGGGCCAGTTGGTCGATGCGGTGCGCTACATTCCGCCCAAGGTTGAGCCCATTGCTTTCTGGGCGCGCGTCGCGATGTTGTCGGCGTTCGTGATTTGGGGAATCCGTTTGATCGCAATGGATTACCGTTACGGCGAATTGGGCAGCTCGTTCCTGCACGGTCCGTTGCTGGTATTCCACGAAGCCGGCCATGTGATTTTCCGCCTGTTCGGCGAATTCATGATGGTCGCGGGTGGCACGCTGGGCCAGTTGCTGATGCCGGCGATTCTTTGCGGCGCACTCTTGTTGAAAAACCGCGATCCGTTCGGTGCCGCCATCGGGCTGTGGCTGTTGGGGGTGAGTGTGCTCGATATCGCACCGTATATGTACGACGCGCTGAATCCGCAATTGGTGCTGCTGGGCGGTCGCACCGGCGAAGAAGGCGGGCACGACTGGATTTATCTGTTGACCGAAACCGGGCACCTCAAACGCGCACAAACGCTCGGCGCGCTCACCCACAAGTTGGGGGCGCTGGTGATGCTCATATCAATGGCGTGGGCGGCGAGGGTGCTTTGGCAACAAAAGAGCCGACTGGCCGAGGTGTTGGGGGAAGATGCTGATCGGTAGTGACATTCCCTGCAAGCCTTTCTGAAAACTCTATAACTGGTGCGGCGTTTCGGCATAAATGCCGTCAAACACCGCGCCAGTGCTAGGGTTTGTAATTTTGAAACCGTTCGCTTTTTCTAGCGCACCTTTTGGCCACCACTGCCCGCGCGACCAAACGACCGCGTGCCCACTGGCTTGTTTTGACCGGTGCCCAGCGGATTGCCTTGCCGTTTTTGTTGCGCAGGTGCGCCGCTCGGTTTTGCGTGACTCTTCACTTGTGCGCGCCCCTGTCCGGGCCGCCCTTGCGAGCGTCCACCCGGACGATGCCCGGGTGTACGCAACTGAATCGGCTCGGGCTTGGCGTGCGGATCGGGTTCGAAGCCGGGAATTACGACGCTGGGAATATCGCGTTTGATCAATCGCTCGATCGCATGAAGGTAGGCTTTCTCATCGATACACACCAGCGAAATTGCTTCGCCTAAGGCACCTGCGCGACCAGTACGGCCGATGCGATGCACGTAGTCCTCGGCGACGTTTGGCAAATCGTAATTCACGACATGCGGCAATTGATCGATATCGATACCGCGCGCGGCGATGTCGGTGGCGACCAGCACTTGCAGGTCACCGGTCTTGAATTCGGCGAGCGCCTTGGTGCGCGCACTCTGACTCTTGTTGCCGTGAATCGCGAGCGAGGTGATGCCATCTTTGTTCAACAATTCCGCGAGCCGGTTGGCACCGTGCTTGGTGCGCGTGAACACCAGTACCTGATGCCAATTCTGGCTCTTGATGAGATGGGACAGCAACTGGCGTTTTTTATCGCGATCCACCGGATGGATTTTTTGGGTAATGGCTTCGACGGTCGAATTGCGTCGCGCGACTTCGATCAACGCCGGGTTGTCGAGCAAATTGTCGGCAAGCTTCTTGATGTCGTCGGAAAACGTCGCCGAGAACAATAAATTCTGGCGTTTCGACGGCAGCAATTTCAGTATGCGTTTGATATCGTGAATGAAACCCATGTCGAGCATGCGATCGGCTTCATCGAGCACAAGAATTTCGACGTGCGACAAGTCGATCGCGCGTTGTTGATGGAGATCGAGCAGACGACCCGGTGTGGCGACGACAATATCGACGCCGCGCTTCAAGGCCGAGATCTGCGGATTGATACCAACACCGCCGAAAATCACCACGGACGAAAATTTTGAATATTTGCCGTAGGTACGAACCGATTCTTCGACCTGTGCGGCGAGTTCGCGTGTCGGCGTGAGAATGAGTGCGCGTACCGCTTTGGTGCCGGTGGTCTTTTTCGACGCGACGAGTGACAACCGTTGCAATAATGGCAGCACAAAGCCTGCCGTTTTGCCGGTGCCGGTTTGTGCACCGGCGAGAAGATCACCACCGCCCAGCACGGCGGGAATCGCCTGCAGCTGGATCGGGGTGGGAATGGTATAGCCGTGTTCAGTGACGGCGCGCACGAGTGTCTCGGACAAGCCGAGGGAGGCGAATGACATGATTTACTTTTTGAGGGAGTCGGCCTGTCACCGCAAAGGGCGCCAGTCGGAGGCAAACGGAAGGGAAATTTAAAGCGTCAGAACTGACGGCGGCGAGGAGACTGGTGAATCGCCGGATGCGCGAATTGTACCACTGGCGACGCAAATCACCCTACCAAACACCATTTGAAGTCACAAATCACTGCGCGCCGACGATATTCTCGATATTTCCAGATGCCTGCACGAGGTCACTCCGACGCAGGCTGCGCCGCAAACTTCCAGTACAAATCGCGAGCCAATGTCGCGATGGGGCCAACCGGCAAGGTGCGCGATTCATAGCGAATACATGGCATGACTTTGCCGAAATTTCCGGTGTTGAATATTTCGGCGGCGGCTTCAAGCTCGGCCGGCATGACGGTGCGCTCCTCGACCGCGATACCTTCCATTGCCAGCAACGAAATGACGCGCGCGCGGGTAATGCCCGACAAAAACGTACCGTTGGCAATCGGCGTGACCACTTTTCCATCTGCCGTGACCAGAAAAATATTCGACGTGGCGAATTCCGCAACGCGCCCTTCGCCATCGCATACCACCGCATTGTCGAACCCGCGCGAACTCGCGTCGCGCAAAGCACGCGTGGAATTCGGATAAAGACATGATGCCTTGGCGTCGGTCGGCGCGAACCGGGGATCGGGCCGCCGGTACTCGGACAGGCACGCCGAAAAACCATTGAACGAGGGCATTGGCGCCTCGAACAACGTCAAGGCGAATCCGGAATTGGCGGCAGTGGGAATCAATAAACCGTCGGTGCCGAACACGAGCGGGCGAATGTAGAGCGCCGCGTCGGCGGGAAATTGGGCGACGCCTTCAAGGCAAAGTTTCATCATTTCATCTACCGAGTGCGGGCAGATGAGGCCGAGTCGTTCGGAGGATTTCACCACACGCTCGAGGTGCAATCGCAAATCGGGCGTTTTGCCTGCAATCGATCGAGCACCATCGAATACCGAAGAACCCAGCCATACCGCGTGATCCATCGCGCCGAACAATGGCGTGTTGCCATCGGACCATTGGCCTTTGAAAAAAGTCAAATATTTGCCGGAAGCCGCATGCTGCGAATGAGACATTTTTTATTCACCTTGTAACTGAAGCATCAATTATCGCGCACGCGCACCCAGCGAATCCACATCGCGATCCAATCGTAGTGACATTGGGTCGCCATCCTTAAGTGCGTGCGCCGGGCGCAACGCCGGTGCCTCGACCACCACTTGTGGTGCTGAAGACACTGGCACTCTTGATGGCTGCATGCTGCGCAGCCCATAGCCGACGCCGAGGGCACCCACTATCGCGAGCGTGAGGCCGAACCACTGTCGACGCGGCGCTGCCTTCGCCGACACAGGTACTGGCGCAGATTCACTCGTGTTCGCCACGCTTTCGGCACGGCGCAGCGCCGCGCGTTCGGTTTCCGCTTGTTTTAACGCTTTTTGCAGAATGCTCATCGTTTCTCCATCCCGAATCATACCTGCGCGCGGGGCTACAATGACAGTCACCGCGCTTGACGAATTGCTCATCCACATCACGCAGATATCCATGGAATCTCAACCTGCCAAATCGCCCCGCGCCGCGCGCATCATTGTCACGGGCGGAACTTTCGATAAACACTACGACGAGATCAAGGGCGAACTCACGTTCAAGAATTCCCACTTGCCGATGATCCTCGCGCAATCGCGCGTGACGCTGCCGATCGAGCTTGAAATCAACCAGTTGATCGACAGTCTGCAAATGCGGGACGAACACCGCGAGCGGGTGCTGGCATCATGCCGCAGTGCTTCAGAAGAATGCATTGTCATCATTCATGGCACCGACACCATGGCCGACACCGCACGCGTGGTCGGCAATGCCGGACTCGACAAAACGATCGTCTTCACCGGTGCGATGATTCCCTATTCAGTGCAGGGTTCCGACGCGCTGTTCAATCTCGGATTTGCATTGGCGGCGGCCGCATCGTTGCCCGCCAATACTTATGTCGCCATGAATGGTCGCACATTCACCTGGAATCGGGTTCGAAAAAACAAAACGGAAGGGGTATTCGAGCAGGCAGACTAGCCTGCGCGTTAATCGACCAGCAGCGCCAACCGGCGTTGCGTGATAAATTTCTTTTGCCGCAAAAAAACGGAGACGCGACGTGCTGGGAAAACTCGGAGAACTGTTGAACAAGGACATGAGCACCTTGGTCAAGGATGCGGGAAAAGTCCTCAATAGTGACGTCGGTGCGCTCGCAAAAGGTGCCGGCAAAGTATTGAATGCCGATTTGGGCGACATGTTGCGCGATAGGCCTGCGCAAGCGCCCGAGAAAGCAGTTGCCGCCGACGCGTCTACGGCAGCGCCAAGCGCACCGGCAACCAAATCCGCCGCTCGCGCACCGCCTCCAACGCATGCCGCGCCCAAACCAGACGCTGCGCCAGTACCATCCGCAAAATCCCCGCTGCCATCGCAGCCGCCAACACCCACACCTCAATTCAACGCCGATGCGACGCTCAAGTTGGCCCCCGGCGGCGGCAATGACGCGACCGCGATCCTGGCACCGGGCGGTGGCGCAGCCGTGCAAGCACTCCCGCAGCTATCGGATGAAGTGTTGGCGCGCCACACCCGCAAGATGCCGACCGGCACCAGTCTCATTGACTTGCTACCCCATGTCGCCGGCGAATTCGAGCGCCCGCGCGCAACCCCGGTGGGCGAGCTCACCAGTGATCCCGTGATGGCGATGTACGCCGTCACCGGCCACCCGATTGCGTTGAAGTTGGTGCAATGCTGGGACGAAGAAGAAGCCCGCGAACATTTGACCGATGTGAAAAATCAGGCAGGCAAGAATTTCCGTATGGGCGCGGACAAAAGCTGGATCCTCGGCGAAACCCTGCAAGGCCTGATGTTTGCGTGGACGCGCGGAACCTATTCGTTTACCGCGACCGCACCGAAAGGTGAAGTCTCGATGATGCGGTTTCTGAACGCATTTCCTTACTGAGTCTCCTGGCACTCGGTTAAGGCACTTACGTCCCGGAAAACTGGCCGTAGGATAGGTGGAGCGCAGCGATACCC
>JANOKK010000591.1:0-4929 GCA_031419255.1 Betaproteobacteria bacterium | reverse complement strand
CGACCTGAAAGATTTTTTTGTCACAATCCGCGCCTCCCGGATACATTCAGTCTTTCGCCATCTCGGGTACAGCGAGATTGTTGCGCGCGCAATGACTGGAATTGTTACTGCGCGAGTTTCCCCGGTGCGCGCAAAGGAAGGCAAACAATTTGGCGTTGATCTCGATGCGATCAAACGCTACAAATGCGACCACCTGCCGCAGGGTGCACCGACATCGCCTGCACTTGCGAACCTTGCCGCATTCAGGCTCGATCTGCGTCTCGAGTCATTGGCGACTTCGGTTGGCGCGCAATATACCCGCTATGCCGATGATCTGGCATTTTCCGGCGCACGCAACTGTGGCATCGGCAATGATCGTTTTCATCTTCACGTCTGCGCAATCGCGCGTGACGAAGGGTTTGTGGTCAATACCCGAAAATCGCGATTGATGAAACAAAGCCAGCGTCAATACCTGACGGGTTTGGTGGTCAACGAAGGCAAGAACGTATGTCGCGAAGAATTTGATCGCCTCAAGGCAGTTCTGACCAATGCAATTCAACACGGATTGGCTTCGCAGAATCGCGGCGCACATCCTGACTTTCGATTTCACCTAATGGGAAGAATTGCTTTTGTCGCGCAGACGAATGTCGCGCGAGGTGAAAAACTTCGTCACCTGTTCGCGGAAATTAATCCCTAGACGCGCCGCATAAATTTGCTTACCCCGCCGCTAACAACGTCAACAACTCCGCCTCACGTTCTGCTTTCAGGCCCGCACGAAACTTTGCGCGGCGTTCGGGGGTTTGGGAATTAAACCATGCGAGCGTGTCCGCAGCGGTGGTCGCCAAGGGGCGAAATGTGAGCCCGGCTTTAACGGATCGCGCGGTGTTGCGACGATGAAATCCGGCGGTTTCACCTTCGCCCGGCACCCATACCGGCAGGTCGCTCCAGGCGTTAACCTTGTGCTTTTCGAGGAACGCAGTCGATGCTTCGCGAAATTCGCAACCGGCCGTCGTGACGGCGCGGATGCCATACAGCAAACCGCCCATGGTCAAAGGATAATCGGGACCGTTGCCGTCAAAATTGCCAAACGTTTTTGCTTCGGCCATGCGGATAGTCCATTCGGCGAGGTCGCGCGCGTCGATGAATTGCACGGGGTCTGCGAGCGGCGGCGTCAACACTTTTCCGCCTTTTGCGATGCGCATCGGCCAATAGGTAAATCGGTCGGTTTCATCGCCCGGCCCAACGATGAGGCCCGGGCGAATCACTGTCGTGATACCGGGAAATTGCTTGTGCGATTCGTCTTCCGACAGGGCTTTCAGCGGCCCATACAGCTCCATGTTCTTGCGCAAGTCGCCGATGGTTTCTTTCATCGCGTCCTTGCCGGAATATTTCGCGCGCGGCGCGGTTTCGTCGTCACCCACTTTGGTGTTGTCGGCGTAGACCGATAGTGTGGAGATGAAAATGAAATGCCCGACATTGCCTTTCAGCACGGCACTGGCATCGCGTATCCAGTGCGGAACGCTGGTCGGGTTGTCGATGCAGACATCGAATTTCTTGCCTTTCAACGAGGCGTAGTCGTTGGTTTCGCGATCGCCCGTGAGCTCGTCCACATGTGACGGCCATTCTTTGGGCCGCTTGCCTCGATTGAATAGCGTGACCTTGTGGCCACGGCTCAACGCATAGCGGACCTGATGCGGCCCGGTAAAGCCGGTGCCGCCAAGGATGAGGATCGACAGTGGCTTAGGCTTCGCCGTGATTCCACCGGGCGTCTGGGCAACGGCGGGCATCATTGTGGACGCGGCGACAGCACCGGCGAACCCAAGTATTTCGCGACGGGTGGTAGGCATGACGAAATTCTCCCTGATCGGATATTGAAAATGGCGGTGACGGCGAAGCGCAAGTTCATCGGTCAATCGTTCGTTACGCAAAGACGAGACGATTATTTCTGTTTTTCATCCGACTTTGTGTGGCACTTTGTGACGATGTCGCTGCACGAAAAATCAGGCCGGTCGCCGCCAAAGATTCAACGCAAGACCAGCCATCACCAATATCATCGCCAACCACTTCCACCCCGGCATGGTTTCTCCGAGCCAAAAACTCGATGCCGCCATGCCAAAAACCGGCACCAGCAGCGCCATTGGCGTGACCGTCGCCGCCGGATAGCGCGCCAACAGCCAACCCCAGACGGCATAGCCAAACAGTGAGTTTCCCAGCGTCTGCCACAACACCGCGCACCAAGTGCCGATATCGGCATCGCGCAAGCCAGCGGTGATGGCCGGCCAACCTTCGAATATGAGGGAAAGTGCCAACAATGGCGGTGCCGCAAACAGGCTCGACCAAACCACGTACGCCACCATTTCAACTTTACCTGCCCGCATGCTCACCATGTTGCCGCCGGCCCAGCAGGCAGCGGCAATCAGAATCAACGCGATCCCCTTAAGCGTAGTGGTGCCATCGGTGTGCGCGGCGATCACACCAATGCCGATCGTTGCCAAAAACAATGCCGCCCATTGCAACGGCTTGACGCGCTCATGCTTAATTTGCATCGACAGAAGGATCGTGAAAAACACCTGACTTTGAATCACCAGCGATGCGAGCCCCGGCGAGATATGGCCTTTCATGGCAATAAACAATAAGCCGAACTGACCGGCGCCGATCAACAGTCCATAGGCGGCGAGATTTTTCCACGATACGTTTGGGCGCGGCAGAAAAAACAACAGTGGAAACGCCGCCAGTGCAAATCGCAACGCGCCGAACAGCAGTGGCGGTAGCTGATCGAGCCCCAGCTTGATGACAACGAAATTGGAACCCCAGATCGCGACGACGGCGAGTGCCAACAACAGATGACGTAACGGCAGGACGGCGGGGCGATCGGAAACGCTCATCGCCCCACGCCGAAAAATTCGCGTACCAAAAATGCTTCCAAGCCCGCGCTATCTTCAAGGCGCGCGGACAACACCACAACGCGTCCCATCCGATGCGATTCCCAGTTGAAGTTTTCCTTGTAGTGCTGGCGAATCAATTCGATCATCTTGCGCACCATCGCCATTTCCAGATCGCCTTGCGGGCCGGCATCGACATCGATGACTTCCTTCCAGTCGCCACGCGTGCCGGCGTTGAAACCGCGAAACGCGAATTGCCCCGAACGATGGCCCTTGTGAAGAATTTGAAATACGCCACTGGTGCCGCCTCGGCCCGACAGCGATTGCAAATTGCGGTTCAGGTTTGCCGATGCCGAATCGCCTGCAGACGGATTTTCGCTCGCGCGCTGCGCCGAATTGAATTGCCGCATCGCGTCTTCTTCGGCTTTTCGGCGCGCGCGCGCGGCCTCTATCATTGCCAGCATGCTCGGCTCAGCGTCAGACGGTGTCTGGATCTTTGGTGGCGGCTCCAAGGGTATCGACGGGTGATCCGGCGCGGTTCTCGGTACCGACATCATCCTTGGCAACGTGGGCGCCCGTACGCGTGGCGGTATTGCCGGTTTCTGCGGCGCTTCAAGCGGCGGCGTAGGCTTGACCACCGGCGGGGTGAGGCGCACCACCAAAGGGCCTTGCGAAACGGTCTGGTTGGGTGTGTCGCCGGTTCGCTCTGGTCGCGGCATGAAAATCATCAGTAGCGAGTGAAGCACTAACGAGACGCCAACGCCAATGTAGAAACGGCGCACCGATACCGCGCGTTTTTCCTCGACATCGGAAGTCTTCCACAAAATCGGGATGGGTACGGTTGAAATGGCGTTCTCTTGCTTGAGTGTAAAACGGCATCAGCCGCGATTCGGCTGCTGCCTCGGCGAGCGGCGGCACATGCCGCCTCTCTCGCGCGTTGCGGGACTGCGAGGTATGACCCCATTCCCGGCAAATGGTTACATTTTACGCGACGCACTTTCGAGCTATACTTTTTGGAATCAAGAACTTTCGAGTGTAAGGATGTCTGAAGAAACTTCCGCCGGATCAATGCGTTCACGGCTAATTTGGGTTGCCATCGGCGCAATTTTCATATTAGGCGGTGCCATTTACTGGCAAATTGAGCGCGAAGCAGCGCGACAACAACTTGAACGCGAACGTATCGCCAGCGAGCAAGCGGAAATGCGGCGCGTCAAGGAAGTCGAGGAAAAACGCGAACGCGAGCGTCAACGTCTCGCCGACGAAATCCGCACGCTGAAAGAAGCCGAGGACGCGCAGCGGCTGCAGGCGATGGATATCCGTCAGGACGAAGTAAAAAGCAGGCAGTTCGTTGCCGACGACCGCTATGTGCCGCCGGGGCAGGCGGCGCTACATAGCCAGATCATGCAATACGATCAGGTACGTCAAAAAATATCGGATCGGCAGCAGCGCTATGAAGACGAAGGTAATCTGCGGCGTGCGCGTGCGGACGTCGAGCGTCAAAAACGATTTCTTCAGCAACGCGAATACGAAGAGCAATCAGCACGCGCACACCGCGACGCCAACGCAAGATACGGGCGCTAGCAGCCTGTCGGACTTAAGAGAATCGGGGCGAAGCCTACTTCGCGAGTTGTCGCAGATATGACACCATTTGCCAAACCTCGTCATCCTTGAGCGACGGATGAGGCGGCATGCCGGTACCGGGCGAGCCAAAACGAATAATCCAGAATAACTGGCCATCGGGCACACCGTTGACTGTCTGTGCACACGCGAAATTACGCGGCGGGGGGTCGAATTGACCGGAAAGCGGCCCCTTGCCATTGCCCTTTTTGCCATGACAATAGGCACAATTTGCGGATCCCGAGTCACCCAGAAAAATCGCCTCCGAGGCCTTGATACCAACACTACCGGTCGCGAACGGATTCACGCGCGCGATGTACTCGTCCGGTGCCTTTCCCGTAAAGCGCGGTTGCGGACATTCGGCCGGAGCCGCCTGTGCGCCAATCGCCACGGAAAGTGCCCATCCGGAAAACAGACCCAACAAAGTTGAGTTACTGCGGGGCGATGCGTT
>JANOKK010000590.1:0-3608 GCA_031419255.1 Betaproteobacteria bacterium | reverse complement strand
GCGTGCGTTTCCGTCGAGACTCGAATTGAACAGACCGGCCGGATCTTTCAGTGATGCGCCCTTGGCGAAAGTGAGCTTCACTTTATCCTTGTAGGTTTCGCCAGTGGTGATGATGCCGTCGTGCTCCCACACCGGCGTACCCATCCATTTCCACGTCTCAACCACGTCCGGGTCTGCCGCCTTGATGAGCTTCCTCATTCGACTGAGGGTTTCCCCACGCCAGTCCCCGAGTTCGGCAATTTTTTCCGAGATGAGTGCCGATGCCGATTGGCCTTCGCTCGCGTCCGACTTTTTCATGTTCTCATCCTGGAAGTTTCATGTTCCAAAACTCTAACACTGGCGCGGCTTTCCGGGGCATTCTTGTCTGACGGGCGCGCAGAATGGCGTTCTGCGTTTGGTTATTCTTCAGGTGCCGACGCCGCCGAACGGCAATAGCTTTTGCCTATCTATGGCATGTGATCAATCAATTTTGTAAATATTCACGACCGGCGTAACCTGCATACATTCTCCCGAGGAATTCTCGGCGAGCAAATTGCAGACAACCAAAGGAACTTGCCATGACAACTGAAGCAAAGTGCCCATTCGCGACCGGTGCTCGTAAGCACACACTCGCCGGAGCAACAACCAACGCAAACTGGTGGCCCAATCAACTGAACGTGAAGATGCTGAATCAGAATTCTCCCCTGTCCAATCCCATGGACGAGGCGTTCAATTACGCTGAGGAATTCAAAAGCCTTGATCTGCATGCTGTGGTCAAGGATCTACACGCCTTGATGACCGATTCGCAGGATTGGTGGCCCGCCGACTACGGCCACTACGGGCCGTTCTTCATCCGCATGGCGTGGCATAGCGCCGGTACCTATCGCATCGCCGATGGTCGCGGCGGCGCAGGCTCTGGCACGCAGCGATTTGCACCTCTCAATAGCTGGCCGGATAACGTGAGCCTCGACAAGGCGCGCCGCTTGCTCTGGCCAATCAAGCAGAAATACGGCAAGAAGATCTCCTGGGCCGACCTGATCGTGCTCACCGGTAACGTCGCACTGGAGTCGATGGGATTCAAGACCTTCGGTTTCGCCGGCGGCCGCGTGGACGTCTGGGAGCCAGAGGAAATTTATTGGGGGCCGGAAGCCGAATGGCTGGGTGACAAGCGCTACACCGGTGATCGTGAACTCGAGAACCCATTAGGCGCTGTGCAGATGGGTCTGATCTACGTGAATCCGGAAGGCCCGAATGGCAACCCGGATCCGGTCGCATCGGGACGGGATATCCGCGAGACCTTCGCGCGCATGGCGATGGATGATGAAGAGACCGTAGCACTCGTTGCCGGTGGACACACCTTTGGCAAAAGCCACGGCGCGGCTGAACCCGGCAAGCACGTTGGCCCTGAACCCGAGGGTGCCAGCATCGAAGAGCAAGGCTTCGGCTGGAGGAATACTTTCGGCAGCGGTAACGGTGTCCATACGATCAGCAGTGGCATCGAAGGTGCATGGACCACCAACCCGATCCAATGGGACAACGACTACTTTGACATCCTGTTCAAGTACGAATGGGTACTGACAAAGGGCCCGGGTGGTGCGCACCAATGGACGCCAAAAGATGCCTCCGCCGCAGGGACTGTGCCCGACGCACATGATCCGTCGAAGCGCCATGCGCCGATGATGACCACGGCGGACCTCGCCTTGAGGATGGACCCCGCCTACGAAAAAATTTCCCGCCACTTCCACAAGAATCCGCAGGAATTCGCCGATGCTTTCGCCCGCGCCTGGTACAAGCTGACGCACCGCGATATGGGACCACTGTCTCGCTATCTTGGTCCGTTGGTACCGAAGGAAGTACTCATCTGGCAAGACCCGATTCCCGCCATCGATCACAAGCTGGTCGATGAGCAGGATGTCGTTGCGCTGAAGGCCAAGATCCTCGCATCAGGATTGTCGATCTCTCAACTTGTCACGACGGCATGGGCGTCGGCGGCAACATTCCGCGGCTCAGACAAGCGCGGCGGCGCGAACGGCGCGCGCATTCGCCTGGCACCGCAGAAGGATTGGGAAGCCAACAATCCCGCTGAGCTCGCGATTGTGCTGCAGAAGTTGGAAGCGATTCAAAAAGATTTCAACAGCGCTCAGTCCGCTGGCAAGAAAATCTCAATCGCTGATTTGATCGTGCTGGGCGGCTGTGCTGCCGTCGAAGATGCGGCGAAGAAAGCTGGCCATGTCGTGAAGGTTCCCTTTTCACCGGGACGGTCGGATGCATCGCAAGCGCAGACCGATGTGCATTCGTTCGCTGTACTGGAACCGGCGGTAGATGGTTTCCGCAACTTTGTACAGAAGGGGCACGAGGGAGCAGCAGCGGAGATGCTGGTGGATCGTGCAAACCTGCTGACACTGACCGCGCCCGAAATGACCGTGCTGGTCGGTGGCATGCGCGCGCTGAATGCAAACGTCGGGCAGTCCACGCATGGTGTATTCACCAAGCGACCCGGGACGTTGACCATTGATTTCTTCGTTAATCTTCTCGACATGAAAACCAAGTGGCAGAAGTCCGCCACAATGGATGGCGTGTTGGAGGGCCGTGATCGGCAGAGCGGCGAACTCAAGTGGACCGGCACCGTCGTGGATCTCGTGTTCGGTTCGAACTCACAGCTGCGTGCGCTGGCGGAAGTCTATGCATCCAGCGACTCGCAGGAAGCATTCGTGCGTGACTTTGTGGCGACCTGGAACAAGGTGATGAACCTCGATCGCTTCGATCTTGCCTGACGAAGTCATCGTGTTGGATCAAAGGTTACCAGGCTCGAATTTTTTGCGGACTTGACTCCTTAGAAAAATATGCCGGGCTTGGCCCTTTGATCCGCTTGACATAAGTAATTGGCAAAGTAATTAGGGTCAGACACTCATGGCAATCGGTTAAGCCCCTGACGCCCCGCAACGCGGGTTGTCGGAGGGGTGGAGCGCCGCTATACCCATCGACCTTGCGTGCGGCCATGTTGGGTATCGCTGCGCTCCACCCATCCTACGGCAGAGACGTGGGGGCTTAACCGAGTGCCATGAGGGTCAGACACCATTTTCACCGCCTCCGCAGGGACAACGCAGTGTTATTCGTCGGCGCCCTGCCGGAAAGCCACGTGCTGCACTCGTCACCGCCCCTCCACCTCCCGCCCAAACCCCTCCAGCTTCCGCAAAAACTCCCTAGCCACCGTCACATCACTGCCCGCAATCCCATCCGTAAATTTCTGGAACCGCGGCAATGCCCCCAGCCGCCCGGACAGCAGCTTTGATGCCCACAGCGCGAACGGAACGAACGCAACGCTGAAGGCAATATTCCACGCGATGAATGACGGCATGAAATCCGAGACGGTGTACAGGTTCACCCCCAGCAGGCCTTTGAATAGCACCAGCACAAAGGGAATCCACCACAGCAACTGCCCAGTGAGGAATGCCCACTTGAAGGTGTTGAGCCGCGCGATCTTGATCTGCTCGATCTGGCGTTGCAGTTCCAGCACCGGGCGGCCGTAGTCAAGGTTACGCAGCTGGCTGCGTTGCTGGATGCTCAGTGCCAGCATCACGATTGTCCAGGCCTGCAGTATCACGGCCGGCAACAGGAACGCGGGCTCA
>JANOKK010000589.1:0-2885 GCA_031419255.1 Betaproteobacteria bacterium | reverse complement strand
GTTCGGTTCTTTCTTTTCGTCACCGACGTAGCGACCATCCACATAGCCGCGCGCTTTCAAGCCAGTGACAACGACGCGCTTCACCATGATGGCGATCCTGTAGAAGTGGATGTAGCGGGCGGCGATTCTGACGGCTCGTCGGACGATGTCGCATCGGATTCGACATCAGCGGTTGTCGATGGCAGGGGCTCGACCGACGACGCAGGTTCGGCTTCCGTCAACTCTTTCACGACGTTTTCGCCGGTCTCGGCGACACCGGGCAACGGCAGTGGCTGCCCGACACCGGCTGACAATACCGCGCCGGCATGGGTCATATCCAGCGTCGCCTGCAATTCATGCAACGGCGGCAATTCTTCGAGCGAACGCAAATTGAGGTCATCGAGAAAATGTTTGGTGGTGGCGAACAATGCGGGACGTCCGACCACTTCCTTGTGGCCGATCTCGTCGATCCAGCCACGGTCTTGCAGCGTTTTCAAAATGTGCGGCGACACCTGCACGCCACGAATGTCTTCGATGTCGCCGCGCGTCACCGGCTGGCGGTAGGCGATGATGGCGAGCGTTTCCAGCACGGCGCGCGAATAGCGTGGCGGCTTTTCACTCGATAGTTTGTCGAGATATTTTTGAAATTCGGGTTTGACGCGGAATCGATAACCACTTGCCACCACCGCAAGCTCGACGCTGCGTGCGGCCCATTCGCCGCGCAATTCTTCAAGCAGATTGCGCACGGTATCGGCGCTCAGTTCGCCATCAAAAATGCGCCGCAATTCGTTGACCGCGATCGGCTCGGATGCTGCCATCAGTACTGCTTCAAGCGCGCGCTTGGCCTCCGCGATGTCGATGGTTTGCGGCGGCTGCGGCGCGGCATCATCGACGGTGACCAGCTCGTTTTGCGGTGGCGCTTCGTTGGCGGAATCGTTCAGGTTTGCTTGTTCGTTGGGCATGATGGCGAAAATCTTTTCTTTGCAAAGGAGCGGTTGCCCGCACTAATTCGAGGGTTCGAGCGTTGGCGGAACCGCTTCGCGGAGCTTCACGTAAATCGGCTCGAAGGCGGCGCTCTGGGTAATATCGATGAGCGCCTCGCGCGCCAATTCCAGCACGGCTAAAAAACTCACCACCACCACTGCGACGCCTTCTTCGGGCGTGAACAATTCGTCAAAGCGCACAAACCCGGAGCCGCTCAATTGCCGCAGGATGCGCGACATGTGCGAACGCACCGACAACTCCTCGCGCGAAATGCGGTGGCGCTGCGTGGCCTTGGCGCGATTCAAAATAACCCGCCAGGCTTCGGTGAGATCGGCGACCAGCACGGTCGGCACGCGCGTCACCAGCGATTGCTCGATCATCACATCGACCACGGCAAAATCGCGCTCGCGTCTCGGGTGTTGATCGATCGCCTGGCCAGCCGCTTTCATTTGTTCGTATTCGAGCAATCGGCGAACCAACTCGGCGCGCGGATCGTCGGGCTCGGCGAGACTTTCGCGCGGCGGACGCGGCAGCAGCATGCGCGATTTGATTTCGATCAGCAGGGCCGCCATCAGCAGATATTCTGCCGCGAGTTCAAGCTGATCTTCGCGCATCGCCTCCACGTAAGTCATATATTGGCGCGTGAGATCGGCCATCGGAATATTCAGGATATCGAGCGAATGTTTGCGAATGAGATAGAGCAATAAATCCAGCGGCCCCTCGAATTCATCGAGGATGATCGACAGTGCGTCCGGCGGGATGAACAGATCGGCCGGCAAATCCGTCATCGGCTGGCCTTTAATTTTCGCGAACGGCATCGCCATATCGAGCGATGGCTGCTGGGTATTGTCGACGACGAGTTCTACGCTCATTGCCCGGTTCCTGCTGGATACATCAATTCGATCGCGGCGCGGGACATGGCGGCATTGTCGTGGCCGGCACCGGGAGCTGTCTTAAGGATCCATGGCGAACGGACGTTCAATTCAGTCGCAAGCGTCTGCGCGGCATTGAAGAAATTACGCCCGCGCGAAAGGCGTTCCATCCCCTGCAAATCGAGCGCCTTGCTATGGGTGAGTTGAGGATGCGCGGGGTCGTTGTCCGCTTCACCCAGCATGACGACGAGTTTCCTCGCGAGTGCGCGCTTCAATTTGCCTTCTGCATCGGCGACATTGGCCATGCCGTCCGGCAACGCGGCACCACCCTTGTCGATTCGCCATTCGGGCCAGGTATAGCGACCGGCATTGGCGGCGATCGCCCATTCGGAACGGTTGGCCGGCACCAGCATCGTCAGCCGATGCACAAATTGTGCGCCCGCGGAATGGCCGAAGATCCGGTAGCTGTCGCGGGTGCTTGCGGTTGTCTTTTTGACATGGTCGAATAATTTTTCGATCGCCATCAAGGATTCCAACGACCGCTGGCCTGCGCGCTTCGGGCCAAAGGAATAATCGTCGGTGCGGGGAAACTGGGCGAGATCGAAAAGCGGCGCGACAATCAATGCATTCTCGCGATCCGCAAGCGAAATCCAATGTTGACGCGTTTCATTCGCGTTGCGCGACAGGCCGTGCATGACAAATTGAATCGGTGAATTTTCGTCGAATTTTTTCGGCTGATACAAAAGAATTTCAAGCTTATGCCCGTCGCCGTCGTCAAAACCAAATGAGGATTTGCCGACAGGGAAAGCGGCCGCAGGCAAGGCTATCAACATGGCCGCAATAAAAACGATCAGCCGCAGCGCGTTCAAGAGAAACTCAATCCCATTGCGTCGCGTACATCGCGCATGGTTTCTTCGGCGATGTCGCGCGCTTTTTCGCAGCCGTCGGCCAGAATATTTTTCACCAGTGTCGGATCTTCCTCAAACGGTGCGGCGCGTTCGCGCATCGGTGCCAGTTCGCGAATGATGCTGTCGATCACCGGCTGCTTGC
>JANOKK010000588.1:0-8929 GCA_031419255.1 Betaproteobacteria bacterium | reverse complement strand
TCACCCCAGGTCGTCTAAACCCGAAAGCATCGCAAATGTTCCCGCCAAAATTCAAATCGTGGACACCCATGAATCCTTCAAAACCCGCGTCGTTATTGGCTTTCCAGCTTTTTGGCATCAAATAAGCCGGACACTAGTGATCATTCATACACCCAAACACATCTTCAAATTCTGCTGCACCGCCCTCATCGTTGCAACCGGCACCGTCCCGAGCACCCGCGCTTTGCGCGCTTGCCAATCGATCGTTTGCAATTGAAAGGTAAGCACGAGGCCATGTGCGCCGCAATTTGCGGGCAATAGAACTTCGGCGGCGTTGCCGCTGGTTGCGTTGCCTTGATGCGAGGTGATCGGGCAAACCATGGCAAGTTTGCTGGCGTCGTTGTAGGGCTTTACCGAAACGACCAGCCACGGTCGCGCGCCCTGTTGCTCGCGACCCTCTGTAGCGAGTTCTGGTTTGAACGAGATGATGTCGCCTTGGTTGGGCGCGCTCATCGAATTTCGCGGCCGCGTGCTTTGCCGGGGCTCACCAATCCGTGCGCGGCCTGGCTTTCCTTGACTGCTGCAAAGAATGTCTTCGCGTCGGGTGCGGAATCGATTCGCTGGATAACGAGGCGTTTGCCGTCGATCGCCAACTGAACTTTTGCACCTTCCTCAAGGCGCATCTGCTTGGCGAAAGCCGCTGGCAGGCGGAACGCGAGGCTTGAGCCCCACTTTGAAACAGTTTGGGTGGACATGGATTGAGTCTAAAGATGGATATATAAAAACTATACATCAAAAAAAATGCGCTGCAGCGGGAATTGCGCTCAAATCGAGCCGTGTAGCGTAGAACTTGCTGAATCAGAACGAAGTCAGGTGTGTAGAACACCTTACCTGCTTGGGCGTTCAACGGCGGGGGAGAGATTGGCCGCGCGCGCCTTTTTCTTCAACCGCTGATCAAAACTCAGGAAAGTATCGCAGGATTCCGCGCATGCAAGATGCAGCGCGTCGGCGAAATCGAGGCCGCGTTGGTAACCATTCAAAGCGGCCAGCACAACGCCCCGATGGTCGAGGTAGACATTTTCCAAGCCCGCTAACGATTCGAACACGCGCTGAATGTCCTTGCGAGAAAGCGCGTAAAAGCCGCGCATCACCCACTCGAATTCGAGGATAACCGTCATCGGCACGAATATCTTGCCTGTCATCGCTGCGACGGCGGCGGGTCGTTGCTTGGCGGCTTCAGGATCATCCGCATCGTTGATGAAGAATCGAGCCAATACATTCGTGTCAACCGCGTTCACTATTTCCTACCCGCATGGCTGCGGGCTTTCTTGTTTGCCGTGGGCACAAGCATTGACGCCGGATCGAAATCGGACAGGCTGCGCGCTTTGCCCTTTGCGACTGCAGTCACCATGCCTGCGCACGCGGCGATGTTGGCGGCCTTGACCGGGCGCGCGACCACCAATCGCACGCCGTCGGCCTCCTCGATGATTTCCATTTGAGTGCCTGCCATCAGTCCGAGGCGCTTTCGAATCTCGGCCGGCAGGACGATTTGGCCTTTGGAAGAAACAGTCATACTTGCCATGGTTATTGCTTTCAGTTGTACATGGCAAATTTTAGCATAGCGTCTTACGATGTAAGCCATTTATTTTCTTGCGAAAAATTTGTTCTTCGCGCCGACATGATTTGCTTCTTGTTACCGATTGCCCGACCCCACCGCTGCGCGCCCGAGTCGGTCATTTACCGCTTCCCAAAGTGGAGCTATCGGCGGTGCCTCGACAAGGATCAAGCTGGTCTGTGCGGCATCAAGCGTGCGCAGGTTTGCGTAGAGACCTTGCGCATAGGCCGTGGGTTCGGCGTCGGTGGTGATCCATACCAGTGAACGCGCGTTGCGTACACCGACACCGACTGGCGACGGTTTCACGCGCGGTTTGGCTGCGAAGGCGAGGA
Organism: Betaproteobacteria bacterium; assembly: GCA_031419255.1. GTDB lineage: Bacteria > Pseudomonadota > Gammaproteobacteria > Burkholderiales > Usitatibacteraceae > UKL13-2. The sequence continues at coordinate 7,003 of JANOKK010000588.1, read as the reverse complement.
CGGCGACGCGTTTGCCGGCCGACAACGCCGCGTCCATTTCGAATTGCAATGCGGCACCGTCGACCAGTTTGAGCGGCGTCATTGGCGCGTAGTGCGCAGCGAGTGAGCCGGAGACGCGCGGCTCCTTTGACGATTTACTTCCGGGCACATCGTCGGGCAAGAGTGGCGATTCGCCGATCACGTCGCGAATCATTTCCGGCGTAATCGCCCCAGGGCGCAGCACCACCGGGCGCTTCAGCGTTTTCATCCGCGAGAGATCGAGAATAGTGGATTCGATGCCGACTTCGCAGGCACCGCCATCGATCACCAACAACGCATCGCCGAATTCGTCACGCACATGTTGCGCAGTGGTGGGCGAGACGTGGCCGAATTTATTGGCTGAGGGCGCGGCGATGATGCCGCTGCCGGCTTTGCCAAATTCGCTCAACAGTTTCTGCGCGATCGGATGCGCGGGGCAGCGGATGCCGACGGTGGATTGTCCGCCGGTGACACCACTCGGTATGCGCGCGGATTTTTTAAGAATAAGCGTGAGCGGCCCGGGCCAGAACGCGTCGGTGAGTTTTTTCGCGATGGGAGGAATGTCGATCGCCCAGTCGGTGAGATCGACATCTTTCGCGACGTGCACGATGAGCGGATGACTTTCCGGCCGGCCCTTGGCGGCAAAAATGCGCGCCACTGCGTCGGCGTTGGCGGCATCGGCACCGAGGCCATAGACCGTCTCAGTGGGTAGCGCGACCAGGCCGCCCGCGCGCAGTATTTCCACCGCTTTCTTCAACTGCAGCCGGTCGCTCTGCGGTTTGCTTTCAGGCTTGCGGTCGGCCTTACTGTCGGGTTCGTTTTGCGTCTTGCTTTCGGTTGCCATGCGATCATTTTGCCTCAACAGCGCGCTGATAAAATGCCCGCATGACAAAACCGAGCGGCGACGCCCATTCTGCAATTTCTCCCTGGCGACTTTCGGTCGCGCCGATGATGGATTGGACTGACCGGCACTGCCGCTATTTTCACCGCCTGATGACCAAGCATTCGCGGCTGTACACCGAGATGGTGACGACCGGTGCGCTGATTCACGGCGACCAGAAACGTCATCTGGATTTTAATGCCGAGGAACATCCGGTCGCGTTGCAGCTGGGCGGCAGTGAACCTGCCGATCTTGCGGTATGCGCGAAGCTCGGCGAGCAATGGGGCTACGACGAGATCAATCTGAATTGCGGTTGCCCGTCGGAGCGCGTGCAGCGCGGTAGTTTTGGCGCGTGTTTGATGGCGGAGCCTAAGCTCGTTGCCGATTGCGTGAAGGCGATGGTGGATGCGGTGTCGATGCCGGTGACGGTGAAGCATCGCATCGGTATTGACCACAATGAGAGTTACGAGTTTGTGCGCGATTTTGTAGGCGCTGTGAGTGAGGCGGGGTGCGATGTGTTTTCGGTGCATGCGCGCAACGCGATTTTGAAAGGACTCTCGCCGAAAGAAAATCGGGAAGTACCGCCGCTGAAATACCCCTATGCGTATCGATTGAAAAAGGATTTTCCAAATTTGACGATCGTGCTTAATGGCGGGATCAAGACTTCCGCTGAGATTCATACGCATCTTCAACACGTGGATGGCGTGATGATCGGGCGAGAGGCGTATCACCATCCGTATTGGCTCGCCGAATTTGATCGCGAGTTTTTTGGCGATGGGAAGACACCGATGACGCGTGAGGCGGTGGAAGCGGCGATTGCGATTTATGTGGCCAAGCAATCGCTGGATGGGGTGGCGAGACATTCGGTGATGCGGCATACGCTGGGGCTGTATCGCGGGTTGCCGGGGGCGCGGGCTTGGAGACGTTCGATGTCGCAGCAGCCGGTTTGGGCGAGTCTTTAGCGCTTCGTCATTTTCGCGTCTGAATTTCATTGCGCTAATTTCTGCGTGTCTCCCCGGATTTATTCCGGGGCCTAATATGAAGTGACGAAACTTGGGTCCCGGAACAAATCCGGGGAGACAACTTCAAGACTGCCGCACGGTATCGAGTTCGACAGAATGTATTCGCGCGCGCGCCCCTCATCCCAGCGTTTTGCTTCGCTTCAAGTGTGCCCTTGTCCCCAGGGACAAAGGCACACCTGAAGCGAAGCAGAAGGGGCTTTGTCACGATTTCGTGGTCGGCACAATTACCATGAAAGCTGCCCTTGCACCGCCCGCCCCGGCACGGCGAATTGCGATGTATCGAGATGCGCTATGCCCCGGCGTCCGTGCGTCATCAGCCCGCTCTTCGCGCAGGCCTTCTCGAAGCGTTGCGCGAGCAGCCGCGCGAAGATGCCTTCGCCGACCATGCGTGAACCGAAATTCGGATCGTTGTCGCTGCCGCCGCGCATTTCCTGTACGCGCGACATGACGTGTGCGGCTTTCAGCGGGAAATGATTCTCTAACCAGTTGCGAAACAACTCTTTCAATTCAAACGGTAAGCGCAACAGAATGTAGCCCGCCGAAGTGGCACCGGCTTCGCGGCCTTTTTCGAGTAGCGATTCGAGTTCGTGATCGGTGAGGAACGGAATCACGGGGGCCACGTTGATGCTGACGGGAATGCCGGCATCGACCAGTCGTTTGATAGTTTGCAGGCGGCGCATGGGTGCTGCGGTACGCGGCTCAAGGTAGCGCGAGATGTGGTGATCGAGCGTGGTCACCGAGACCGCGACATGCACCAGTTTTTTCGCGGCGAGCGTTTGCAGGATATCGATGTCGCGCTCGATCAGGGCAGATTTTGTGATGAGCCCCACCGCTTGATTGAACTCGGCCGCGACTTCAAGGCAGCGGCGGGTGATCGCGAGTTTTTGCTCGCAGGGTTGGTAGGCGTCGGTGTTGACACCGAACGCAATCACGTCGGACTCGAAGCCTTTACGCGAAAGTTCTGCGCGGAATAATTCGGGCGCGTTTACTTTTGCAAAAATGCGCGTCTCGAAATCAAGGCCCGGCGAGAGGCCAAGATACGCATGCGATGGGCGCGCAAAGCAATAGATGCAACCGTGTTCGCAACCACGGTAAGGATTGAGCGAATAGCGGAAGGGGATATCGGGCGAATCGTTTTGGGTGATGATGCTTTTCGCGCGTTCCGGGGTGATGGTGGTCTTGAGTGTTGGCGAATCATTCGTCTCAACTGGCGCTTCCCGCCAGCCATCATCAAACGCTTCGCGCTGCCATTTTTCGAAACGGCCTTCAAGGTTGAGGGCGGCACCGCGGCCTTTGTGAATCTGATCGCGCTGATACGTGACGGTATGGTTCGCATGGTTCACAGTAGGCATTGACATGCTGATTTCTTTCGGAAAACTTGATACTATACAAATATACAGTTATCCGAAAGGTTTAGCAAGGGGTGATTTGCGCGCGTCTTATTCGGCCTTGTTTGGCACGGTGCTTTCGCCGCCGAGGCGATACCAGTCGATACGCCGCGTAAGTACCATGAAGACTGCGAGGGCGGCGAACAAGAGGAGCGAACCCAGCATCAGCGCGTTGTCTTCGGACAAGAGTAAGCCGTACAGCACGGCATAGAGCAGGGCCAACTTCAGCGCAAAGACCGCGCCGCGCCGCCAGCCTCCGAGTACATGCGTGAGGTAATAGCCGATCAACATCACACATGCCGATGACGCGATCAGATATGCATGCAGAAATTGCAGGTGCTCCGACAAGCTCACCAATAACAGAAAGAACAGTGCGAGCGCTGAACCGACCAAAGCGTATTGCAGCGGATGAATGCGCAGATCCTTCAAAATTTCGAACAGGAAAAACGCGGCAAACGTGAGCGCGACAAACAGGATGCCGTACTTCACGGCGCGTTCGGCTTGCAGGTAAATATTGACGGGATCGACAAAGCTCACGTCGAATGTTTCCAACGGACTGCGCTCGCGATTTTTCTGGGATTCCACTTCGCTGCCCGCCGCACCCTGTTTGGCGAGCGAGCCATTCTTGCTGGCGAGATGCGAAATTTCCCAGCGCGCGGTGAAACCGATCGCGTCAATCCTGTGGCTCTGCGGCAAGAATCGTCCGCCGAAATTCGGATGCGGCCACGTTGCTTTCAGATTCATCACCGTGGTCTTGCCGAGCGGGGCGACCGAGAGCGCGCGGGTGCCCGCAAAATCAAGTTTGATGGTGGCTGCGTAGGCATGCGCCTCGCGGGTTTCGAGCATGCCGATTTCACCATGCATGCCATCGCCGAGCGCCTCGCTGCGAGAACCATTGGCGATGACGAGCGGCTGGTTTTCCCAAAGGACCGTGGGCGTTGCGCGCAGGCCGCGTACGTCGCTCAGGCCGAACGCGAGCCACGCTTTGCCGACACGAAATGCGCGCTGATCGGGCTCGAGCCCAAGGTGCGCAGGGATCTGAAATTTGACGCCGAGAGTTGCCTTCGTCTCATATACGAGCGCCTTGTACAAGCCCTTGTGGCGCGTTTCGACTGCGGCGGTCGCATCGATTGCCAAGTGTTCAGGCGTGAAGGTTGCATGCCGCTGACGCTCGACAAATTGTTTCGTTTCGCGTCCTCGCGCATCAGTGGCGATGGTTTCCTCGCGCACCACGTAGTCGACGATCAATAGCGGCCCGGCGAGGCGTTGCGGACCGGCAAGGTTTTGCGCGATAGTGTTCTCGACCTGCGATTGCAAATCTTGGCGTTCGGCAACGACGCCACGAATCATCGTCAGGGGAATCAACAACAGCAGCGTGAGAAGCGCGATTGCGATCACGCGGAAGAACAGTTTTTTCTGCAAGAGAAACTCCGATTGAATTGTTCAAGATGGCCCAGAGGGCGCCTGCGACGGCAAAGTGGATAGGTGGTCTGAACACTTCACACATTGCCCACCGCAGACGCCCGGCTCCGAGGTTCGTTGAGTCGCGTGCCTAACGGCAGTGACTACATGCGCCACGCGAGTTGAAATTTTTCGCCGGAGGCCACAGCGGGTGAGCTCCACGAAATTCCCGCGATCAGTTCATGTTCGCGCTCGATGTTCACGTCTTGCGGTGCTGCGATGAGCTGTTTTGGTTTTCGTTGACCAAAGTCGACCCACACGCTCGCGCGGCTGGCTTCAGGGACGCGATCGGAAGATTCACTGCGTGGCGGTTGCAGCAAGAGTTGAATCGCGCCGGCCGCATCGTTGATTGGCGGCGCTACGCGGTAGGCATATTGCAACACCAACAAGTCTTCGCCGCGCAAATCCATGATCGGACTGGTGTTGATGCTGCCGTCTGGTGTGGTTGTAACGAGAAGGTGTTCGCGGGTGAGTTTGAGGTACGCGGCGGGAGATAGTTTTGCCGCGGCGATGGCGGGAATTTGCCGGGCTTCCCAATCGCGCCCGCGCGTGCTGGCCGACAAGGTATTGAGTTTCGCGGCGGCGGGCAGGCGCATCGTAAATACGGCGGCACCTTCAAAATCCGTGGGTATCAGCTAGGTCTGCATCACGCGCACAACGATCTCGTTTTCCTGAACACTCACCACCCAGTCGCGCTCCAGCGCTTCGAGCAACACGCCGTTGCAGCCGGCCCCGATGATGAGCGTGCCCGGCGCGGCAAGGCTTTCAGTCGCAGCGTAGGTTGCAGCTTCGCGCGCCTCGGCGTTCGATGACAGCATTAGCGTCAACCCCGCCGCCGCGATGCTGAACGCCAAGCCGCAGAAGATTGCGGCGGTCAGCATTTTGACAATATCCCACGCCATAAAACCAATGCGGATGGTGGAGGGTTGCGTGGGGATTTGCAGGTTTGTCGCGTTGTGCTTCATGGCCGTCTCCGTGGGTGTTGGCGATGACGTCATTGGGCGCTGCAATTCGGGCGCGGAGCGGGGCGAAATGTGGCACTGCGACGGAACAATGTGGCGAAAAAATGATCTCGATTTTCACGGCTCGATGCGACGCTGCCTTGCGGTATAGTCCGCGACAGGTGCATGACCCACAAGCCATTGAAGAAAGTGACGCGATGAAACGTATTGCCTTAGTCGAAGATGACGCCACCATTCGCCAGAATTACGCGGACGCATTGACCAAGAGCGGCTATGGAATCGAGGCCTATGCGGCCCGCGCGGACGCAACCTCGGCGTTTCGTGCGCGCTTGCCGGATCTCGCTATTTTGGATATAGGCTTGGGCGATGAAATTGACGGCGGTTTTGCGTTGTGCCGCGATTTGCGTGCGCTGTCGGCGACGTTGCCGATCATTTTTTTATCGGCGCGCGACAGCGATTTCGATGTGGTGTCTGGCTTGCGATTGGGCGCAGATGATTACGTCACGAAGGATGTGAGCATGCCGCATCTGCTCGCGCGCATTGCGGCATTGTTCCGCCGAGCCGAAGCCGCGAAAGCACCATCGCGCGCAGAGGATGTGTTGCATCGCGGATCATTGATATTGGATATCAACAAGCTTTTCGTGTTGTGGAAGGGTAGCGAAGTTGCGCTGACGGTAACGGAATTCTGGATGATTCACGCGTTGGTGAAATTTCCGGGGCATGTGAAAAATCGCGATCAATTGATGCGCGAAGCGGAACTCACGGTCGATGACAACACGATCACATCGCACCTGAAGCGCATCCGCAAGAAATTTATCGCGGTCGATGCGGCGTTTGATGAAATCGAGACAGTTTACGGGATGGGATATCGGTGGCATGTGGTCTGATTGGAGCCCGGTTGGCGTCATTAAACACCGGCACTGGCGCGGTGTTTGGCGTATTTTTGGTTGCAAAGCCGCATGGGTGCTTGTGTTTTGTGCGGTTTCGCTATGGTTTGACCCGGCGTAATGGTGCCGTCATTTTTTCGCAGTATTCGCGCGCGACTGTTATTGATTGCGCTGCTGTTGTTGCTGATTCCGCTGATCGGTTATCGCTTTTTGCAAGAGATGGATCGCTATTTGCGCGAAGGTCATCAGCAAGTGTTGACCAGCGCCGCGCGATTGTTGTCGGCAACACTCTCGGATCGTCCGCAACTTTTTTCAAACATCGGCGCGATTGACGATGCGGCTGCGGAAGAGCGACGACGGTTGCTTGCGTTGTTCAGCAGCGCCG
>JANOKK010000587.1:0-5305 GCA_031419255.1 Betaproteobacteria bacterium | reverse complement strand
CTGGGACATGTGGCAGGTGTGTATTCGACGGGATTATGCAAGGCTGCGCGCGACTTCGACGGTTTCAAACGCTTCGATCTGATCGCCGACTTTTACGTCGTCGTAACCTTTCAGCGAAAGACCGCATTCAAATCCGGCTTTCACTTCTTTCACGTCATCCTTGAAGCGTTTGAGGGAATCCAGCTCGCCCGTATGAATGACGACGCTGTCGCGCAACAGTCGAATCGTGTTGCCGCGCTTGACGACGCCATCCAGAACATAACAGCCGGCGACGGCACCGACATTGGAAATCTTGAACACGTTGCGGACTTCGACCAGGCCAAGAATGCTTTCCTTGATCTCAGGTGACAGCATGCCGCTCAGCGCCAGCTTCACATCATCCACCGCTTCGTAAATGATGTTGTAGTAACGCACCTGGACGCCGGAGGTCTCGATCAGTTTGCGCGCGGCAGCGTCGGCCCGCACGTTGAAACCGATCACGATCGCCTTTGACGCCAACGCGAGATTGATATCGGATTCCGTGATCGCGCCGACTGCTGCGTGAACCACGTTGACCCTGACTTCGTCGGTGGACATTTTTGCGAGCGCGTGCGACAAGCCTTCGTATGAACCTTGCACGTCGGCCTTGATAATGATCGCCAACGACTTGGTCGCGCGCTCGCCCATTTGGTCGAACGCGTTTTCGAGCTTGCCGACTTGTTGCTTGGCGAGCTTCACATCGCGGAATTTGCCCTGACGGAACAAAGCGATTTCACGCGCTTTGCGCTCGTCGTTTAACACCATCATGTCTTCGCCCGCACCGGGAACGTCGGTGAGACCTTGCACTTCAACGGGGATCGATGGGCCGGCTTCGAGAATGGATTTGCCATTCTCATCCAGCATCGCGCGCACACGGCCAAACCGCGCACCGGCGAGCAGCATATCGCCTTTTTTCAGCGTGCCGGATTGAACCAGGATCGTGGCGACAGGGCCGCGGCCTTTGTCCAGCCGCGCTTCGATAACGACACCTTTGGCCGGCGCGTTCTTGACCGCTTTCAATTCCAGCACTTCCGCCTGAAGGAGAATCGCTTCCAACAATTTGTCGATCCCGGCACCGGTCTTCGCGGAAACCTGCATGAACATCACGTCGCCGCCATATTCTTCCGGCAAAACGTTTTCCGCGACTAACTCTTGCTTCACGCGATCCGGATTGGCTTCTGCTTTGTCGATCTTGTTGACAGCGACAATGATCGGTACATTCGCGGCCTTTGCGTGGGCGATGGCTTCTTTGGTCTGCGGCATGACACCGTCATCGGCCGCGACGACCAGAATCACCAGATCGGTAATTTGCGAGCCGCGCGCGCGCATGGCCGTAAACGCTTCGTGACCTGGGGTATCCAGAAACGTAATTACGCCCTTAGGCGTCGTCACGTGATAGGCACCGATGTGCTGGGTGATGCCGCCCGCTTCGCCGGATGCGACACGCGTGCGGCGGATGGTATCGAGCAGCGATGTCTTGCCGTGATCCACGTGGCCCATGATCGTCACCACCGGTGGCCGCGTTTCCATATCGGCTTCGGTGTGATGTACTTCGTCGGCTAAATAGCTTTCCGGATCATCCGCCTTCGCCGCTTTCGCGATGTGGCCAAGCTCGCCGACGAGAATCATCGCAGTCTCTTGATCGAGCACTTGATTGATTGTCACCATCGAGCCCATTTTCATCATGATCTTGATCACTTCGGCAGCCTTGATCGCCATTTTCTGCGCAAGTTCGCTAACCGTTATCGTTTCCGGAATCAATACTTCGCGCACCACCGGCTCGGTGGGTGCCTGGAAATTAGTGGCGGCATCGTCGTCGTCATGACGATCTTTGCCGCGACGTCCACGCCAGCCATCGCGCCCGCCGCTGGCATCGCCACGGGTCTTGATGGTACGGCGCTTCGCCATCTCGTCTTTCCACGAGGTGGTGGGCTTGACTGCTTTCTTGACCGCCTTTTTGTCGGATTTTGCTTCTTTCTCACCGGGCTTCAACACCGGCTTGTGCAGCGTACCTTCGCTCGCGACCGGGTCTTTTTTGAGCACCACCCGTTCGCCGATGCGCGGGCGATTGTCTGGTACCGTTTCCGCCGGGGTGACGACGACTTCCGTTTTAGCCGCAACACCATCAGCGGTTTCTTCGGCCTTGGTCTTCTTGCGCGTGGCTTTCTTGATTGTGCCTTCGGCCTCTACAGGCGCAGCGGCTTCAACAACCTCAGGTTCTTCGCCCGCTTTTTTGGCGCGGCGCTTTGGTGGCGCTTTGGCCTTTTCTTCTGCCTGTTTTGCCAACAACGCGGCTTGCCGGTCCTCTTCAGCTTGCCGTTTTGCAACTTCCAATTCGTTCAGGATCGGCTGCGGTGCCTCAACGGGTTTCTCCGGTTCAACAACTTCTGCCGCCTTGTCAACCTTCAAAAATGTACGTTTTTTGCGAACCTCGACCTGAATCGTACGGGCCTTGCCGGTAGCGTCGGACTTCTTGATTTCACTCGTCTGCTTGCGCATCAACGTGATTTTTTTCTTCTCTCCCGAGTGGCCGTGCGCTTCCTGCAAATACGTCAATAGACGTGCTTTATCATCCTCGGTGAGTTTATCTTCCGAGGCCTGACTGCTGACGCCCGCCGCCTTCAACTGATCGATCAACAGCTCCTCGGTGAGCTTCAGTTCTTTGGCGAATTGAGCAACGGTGGTTTGGGCCATTCGATTCCTGTAAGTGATTCAACTACTGCAAATTGCAAATTACTTTTTTTGACGCTGCACTGCCGAAAATTACGCGGCGTCCTGTGCCGGCGGCTCTATCGGTTTTTCTGCAAACCACGGAGCGCGCGCCGTCAAAATCAATTGTTTGGCGCGTTCAGCCTCCATGCCGGTTAGCTCGGTCAATTCGTCGACCGCCAAATCTGCCAGGTCATCCATCGTACGCACGCCTTTAGCAGCGAGCGTGTGCGCAGTTTCTGCGTCCATTCCTTCCCTTGCGAGCAAATCGTCGGCCGCTGTTTCCATTGTTTCTTCGGATTTGATCGCATCCGTCACCAACGCATCGCGCGCGCGGCGACGCAGCTCATTCACCGTATCTTCATCAAAAGCGTCGATTTCCAGCATTTCGTTCATCGGCACATACGCGACTTCTTCGAGATTGCTGAATCCCTCGTCGATCAAAATTTGTGCAACCTCTTCGTCCACATCCAGCTTCGCGATGAACAATTCCTTGATCGATCCATGTTCGGTATCGCGCTTCTCGTTCGCGGCGGCTTCCGTCATGATATTGAGTTGCCAGCCTGTCAGTTCCGATGCGAGCCGCACGTTTTGCCCCAAGCGGCCAATGGCTTGCGCAAGTTGCTCTTCATCGACAACGACATCCATGCTGTGGCGCTCTTCATCGACAATGATTGACGAGACTTCAGCAGGAGCCAACGCATTGATCACAAACTGCGCCGGATCGGCGGACCACAAAATAATATCGACACGCTCACCGGCGAGCTCACCCGTCACGCCCTGCACGCGCGAACCGCGCATGCCGACGCAGGTGCCGATCGGATCGATCCGTGGATCGTTGGATTTCACGGCGATTTTCGCGCGCAATCCAGGATCGCGGGCGGCCGCTTTGATTTCCAGCAGTCCTTCCTCGATCTCGGGAACTTCAAGCTCGAACAACACTTTGATGAACTCTGGCGAAATGCGCGAGAGCACCAATTGTGGGCCGCGCAAATTGCGATCCACTTTCAGCAAGTAAGCGCGAACGCGATCGCCTACGCGGAGATTTTCTTTGGGAATCGTTTGGTCGCGGGGCAGCAATGCCTCGATGCGACCGGATTCAACAATTACATTTCCACGCTCGATGCGCTTGATGGTGCCAGTGACCAGTTGTTCGTCGCGCGCCAGAAAGTCGCTGAGGATTTGTTCGCGCTCGGCATCGCGAATTTTTTGCAGAATGACCTGCTTGGCCGTTTGCGCGCCGATGCGACCGAAGTCAACCGCTTCCAGCGGCTCTTCGATGATATCGCCCAGTTGCAGATCTTCGCCGCGCTCGGGTGCATCGGTGATCGCGATTTGGCGCGCCGGTTCTTCATGTTCCTCGTCGGGAACCACCGTCCATTGGCGGTAACCCTGATATTCGCCGGTCTGGCGGTCGATCTCCACGCGAACGTCGGCCTCCTCCTGGAGGAATTTATCGGTAAATTTTTTCTTGGTGGCCGATGCCAGCGCCAATTCCAGCGCGATGAAGATGGTTTCGCGCGGAACGTTTTTTTCCCGTGCCAAGGCATCCACCAACAACAGTATTTCACGACTCATTTTTTGCTGCTCCTGTGTTACTTCGCTTTTTTATTGTTCACGCAAAAGACGTCTTGCGGTACATATTTCAAATCTCGGGAATCAGTCGCGCCCGATCGATGTTTTCAAGTGGCACCGTGATCAACTTTGCCTCGGAAGGTTTGTCACCTGCCTTGTGCTTGACTTTAGCCGCTTTGCTGATTGAATTTGGCGACTTGGTGTTGCCGGGTGCCGGCACAACAGGCGCTTCAACCAGAGCAAACGCAATTCCGTCCGCGCCAACGGATCGAATCACACCATCGAATCGTTTGCGATCGCCAATCCTGACATGGAGCTTCACTTTCGCCGACTGCCCGATGAACCGCTGAAAGTCCGCAAGCCTCTTGAGCGGTCGATCCAAACCGGGCGAGGACACTTCCAGTCGGTCAAAATCAATACCTTCAACCAAAAAGACCCGGCTGAGCTGGTTGCTGACGATTGCGCAATCTTCGACCGAAATGCCATCCGCTTTGTCGATAAATACGCGCACCAGACCTCTTGCGCTGCGTTCGAAATCAACGCATTCGTAGCCTAAACCGCCAACCGTTGATTCGACGATTGCCTCTGTATCTCCGGACATCGCCCATCCCCCAAATGAAACGCTTCAACCGCATCTGCCGACCTGCAAACCGCAAACACAAATAAAAAATGGGCACAAGGCCCACGCAATTCAATTCTTTATAGCCATAAATTTTAACACGATCAGGGAAAAGAAACCACCTGTTTGGGCGGTACGGCGAAACGCAAACGCCCGCACCGGGCTTAGAACTGAAATCGGAGGAATTGCAAAAACACGTCATGCCCTCATGGCACTCGGTTAAGCCACTTACGCCACAAAACGCGCGATGTAGGATGGGTGGAGCGCAGCGATAACCAACATATTTTCGAGCGGACATGATTGGTATAGCTGCGCGCCACCCAACCAACGTCAAGGCGTGGCGGGCGTAAACCAGTGCCCAGGTCGGCATGGCCAACAATACAA
>JANOKK010000586.1:0-4841 GCA_031419255.1 Betaproteobacteria bacterium | reverse complement strand
GCACGGACGGAGGCGACTAGGCCGTCTTTGCTGCGGCGCAACAGACCAATAGCAACTTTGTTGCAAAAATGCCAAAAACGGCCAGGTTAATCAACTCATATAGATGACCTACTTGACTTTGGCAAAACCGCTGAATACAGTTCGCATTGGGTTGAATCGCAATGCCCGTGAATGAGTCGGCAAGAAGTGTTTTCGCGCCGCATAGCCGACGACGCACGGGATCGACAAAAACAGTTGGACGAGGAGAAATGCATGAAAAACGCCAAAAACTTGAACCAATCCGTGGCCGCTCGGCGCTTACTTTTGCCTGCGCTATCGACCATTGCCGGACTGGTTGCCGGGGTCGTGAATGCGCAACAGGTGCCAACCGCACCGCCGAAGGCCGAGACCGACCAGCTTGACACCATCACCGTCACCGCCACCAAGCGCAGCGAGCCATTGCAATCGGTGCCGGTTGCGATCACGGTCATGAGCGGCGACAAGCTCGAACAGCTCAACTTGAACAATATGACGACCATCACCTCGCAGGTGCCGACGCTCAATTTCCGCGCCAACGCGTCGAATAAGGACACGGCGCTGTTCATTCGCGGCGTGGGTACCATTTCCACTTCCCCCGGTGTCGAGCCGACGGTATCGAGCGTGGTCGATGGCGTGGTGTTTCCGCGTCCCGGCATGGCGACGCTCGATTTGATGGACGTCGAGCGCATTGAAGTTTTGCGCGGCCCGCAGGGTACGTTGTTCGGCAAGAACGCGTCGGCGGGTGTGATCAACATCGTCTCCAAGGCGATACAGCCGGGCACCGAGCGCTATGTCGATCTGGCCTATTTCGATAAAGGCGAGAAGCGATTGCGTGCAGGCGCATCCGGGGAAGTGTCGCAAGGCGTACTGGCGTCGTTCACCGGGTTTCTCGGCAAGTACGACGGCAACGTGCAGAACGTCTATCTGAATCAAAAGGTCAACGGCTATGACCGCGCGGGCATGCGTGTCAAAGTGGAAATGGCGGTTGGCAAGGACAGCAAACTCGTGCTGATCGGCGATTATTCCAAGGCCGACGATACCGGCATTCGTGGTCCCTTTATCCGCTCCAGCGCAGCCATTGCGGCCGCGATTGCGCCAGTCGTTCCGGGCTTTGAAAATCGCAGCATCTCGACCGATGTGCTCGAACGGGTGGACGATAAGAATTCCGGATTGTCTTCGCAGCTCGATTGGAACATGGGTGGCAATGCGATGACCTGGATCAGCGCCTATCGCGAATGGAAAAATACGCAATTCCAGGATATCGACGGCACCGCGCCGAAGCCGCTCAATAGCCAGATCGCGCAACTGTCCGATCGGGGCGATTTGAAATCCACCGTGTTTACGCAAGAGTTGCGTCTCGCTTCACCCAAAGGCGCCTTCTTTGACTATGTGGCCGGTGTCTATTACATGCGCAACAAGACCGATGAAACCTATCGGCGCGATGTAGTGCGATGTGCGACCACATCGGCAAACTTGCCCAATGGACTCACGCCGTGTGCAACATCGTTGAACGATTTCGGCCGCGCAGCGTACGGCACGTTGTCAAAGAGCGCGTCACTGTTCGGCGAGGGATCACTCAACTTCAGCAAGAACCTGCGCGGCATTGTCGGACTGCGCTATACCGACGATGATTTGTCGTATTACCACAGCCGTACCTCCACCGCTGCCGCCGCGATCCCGGGCGTGCAACCGAATCGCGCGCCGGCTGCCGCATCGACCAAGGAAACCGGCGTATCCGGTCGTGTCGGGCCGCAATTCGATGTGTCCAAGGATGTATCGATTTACGCGACCTACTCGAAAGGCTACAAGGGGCCGGCGTATAACGCATTCTTCAACATGCAGCCGAATCAGGAAGTCGCCCTCGCACCGGAGACGTCGAAAGGTTTTGAGCTCGGTTTCAAATCGACGCTGGTGGAAAATCGGTTGCGCTTCAACGTCGCCGTTTTCGACACGAAGTACAGAGGCTATCAGGCGAATTTCCCGGATCTGGTTGGCGGCGTCGTGGTCACTCGTTTCATCAACGCGGGCGATGTCTCAACCAAGGGTGTTGAAATCGACATGGAGGCAAAACTCTCCAAGCAATTCACACTTACCGCCGCGGTCGCCAACACCAAGGCACGCGTGGATCGCTTCAATTGTCCGACGGGTGCCACCTGTCCGAACCTGAATGGTTCACCGCTGCCATCGGCACCGGATTGGAAGGGTGCCGTTCGCGCCAACTGGTGGAGCAATGTGGGTGCGGGGCTGCGGCTGGATGTGGGAATGGATTACACCTATTCCAGCGCCGTGCAATATGATCTTTCCGTTGCGACCAACACCATCCAGCCCGCATATCGCATTGTCAACGGCACGATCGCGTTGTCTGATCCTTCGAAAGGCTGGCGCGTGACGTTAGTCGGCAAGAATCTCGGCGATGTGTCCTATTCGTCTTTCCTGCTTTCCGGTGCCAATACGCAGCGTTCGGTACCACGTGATGACCAGCGCTATTTTGGGGTGAGCGCACGTTACGATTTCTGATTCCTGACGTTCCAACACGGGCGTTGCGAACCGGTTAAAGTTCGTAACGCCCGTTTTGTTTCGACTTATCGCTCCTCAAGGATCACACGGTGGTCATCGTCCCGCCCCGCCGCACGCTTGAATCGCTCCGCAGCCAACGCTGGCTCGCACCGGATGAATTGCGGTCGTTCGCGCACCGTCAGCGTCTGCAGCAACGTGGCCTTCGGCGCGAAGAGTTTCTCGGCCGGCCGGTGATCGCCATCATCAACACCTGGTCGGATTTGTCGCCCTGCCATTCCCATTTGCGCGAACGTGCGGCATCGATTCGTCAGGGCATCTTATTGGCCGGCGCATTCCCGGTGGAATTACCGGCGTTGTCACTCGGCGAAGTGATGGTGAAGCCCACCACCATGCTCTATCGAAATATGCTCGCGATGGAAACCGAGGAATTATTGCGTAGCCATCCGGTCGATGGTGCGGTGTTGCTGGGTGGCTGCGACAAGACCACGCCGGGCATGTTGATGGGGGCGATCAGCATGGATATTCCGGCGATATTTTGTCCCGCTGGACCGATGTTGAATGACCGCTATAAAGGTCAAACTGTTGGCGCAGGCACGCACACCAAAAAATTCTGGGATGAATACGTCGCGGGCAACATCGAGCAGAAGGAATGGATCAAGCTCGAAGCGAAAATGACCCGCTCGCCCGGCACCTGCAACACCATGGGTACCGCCAGCACCATGACGGCAATCGCGGAGGCGCTGGGCTTCACGCTGCCGGGTGCATCGAGCATTCCGGCAATGGATGCCAATCATGTGCGCATGGCCTCGGCCTGTGGCGCACGCATCGTCGAGATGGTATGGGAGGATTTGAAGCCGTCACGTTTCTTTTCGCACGACTCGCTCGTGAACGGCATCGCCACTTACATGGCGCTTGGCGGCTCGACCAACGCGGCGATACATCTGATTGCGATGGCAGGGCGCGCGGGGCTGGAGTTGACCCTGGATGAAATGGACGCGGCCGCGCGCAAAATTCCGGTGCTGACGAATCTGTTTCCGTCTGGCGATAAATTGATGGAAGATTTTTTCTTTGCCGGTGGCTTGCCCGCGCTGCTGGCCGAAATCAAACCGCATCTTGCGTTGAACGCGATGACGGTCACCGGAAAAACGCTGGGCGACAATATTACCGGCGCGGAAAATCTGGATCGCGAAACGATACGTTCTCTTGATCGCCCGGTCGCGCCAGGTGCGGCGCTCGCGGTGCTGCGCGGCAATCTCTGCCCCGATGGCGCGATTATCAAGCCCTCCGCCGCAAGTCCAAAATTTTTCAAGCATCGCGGACCTGCACTGGTGTTTGAATCCAACGCGGAGATGATGGCGACGATTCATCAACCCGATCTGGACGTCGATGAAAACACCGTGCTGATATTGAAACATGGCGGCCCGGTCGGCGCGCCCGGCATGCCGGAGTGGGGCAATTTGCCGATCCCGAAAAAATTATTGCAGCAAGGTGTACGTGACATGGTGCGGATATCCGACGCGCGCATGAGTGGCACGCACTATGGCAGTTGCGTCGTGCATGTCGCCCCCGAAGCCGCCATCGGCGGCCCGCTCGCGTTGGTGAAAACTGGCGACATGATCGCACTCGATATCGAGGCGCGCACGCTCAACGTCGAAATTACCGACGAAGAATTTTCGCGTCGCCGCGTCGCCTGGAAACCGCCCGCGCGTGTTTACGAACGCGGCTTCACGCGACTCTACATTGACCATGCGACCCAAGCCCCGCAAGGTTGCGATTTCGATTTCCTGATGGGCAATGCGCCCACGCCCGAACCGCCCATTTACTGAGCAACATACCGAGACCAACATGGATCCTTTCGTCAATCCGTTTCGCACCCTGCTCGCGCAACCGAGCATCCCACTCGGCACCTGGCTCATGTCCGGCGCGCCGTCTACGGCCGAGGCAATGGGCTGCATCGGCTGGGACTGGCTGGTGGTCGACATGGAACATGTGCCCATCGACTTCAAGGACGCCTATCACATCCTGCAAGCGATTGCCGGCACCAAATCCACGCCAGTGATTCGTCTCGCATGGAATGAAATCGTCACCGTCAAACGTGCGCTCGATATCGGCGCGCAGACGCTGATGTTCCCGTTCGTGCAAAACGCCGACGATGCGCGCCGCGCGGTGGCCTCAACACGTTATCCGCAATTGGGTGACAGCAATCCCGGCACGCGTGGCTTTGCGGCCATGCATCGCGCCAGCCGTTACGCGACCGCGGGCGACTACGGCAAGCGCGCCAATGACGGCATTTTCCGGATGATTCA
>JANOKK010000585.1:0-1562 GCA_031419255.1 Betaproteobacteria bacterium | reverse complement strand
TCACCCCAGGTCGTCTAAACCCGAAAGCATCGCAAATGTTCCCGCCAAAATTCAAATCGTGGACACCCATGAATCCTTCAAAACCCGCGTCGTTATTGGCTTTCCAGCTTTTTGGCATCAAATAAGCCGGACACTAGTGATTTCTTTTCGTCAATACCGCGCAATCGAACAAGCGCTTCTTTCAACCACATTTCCCATTTCGGGTGCCATCCGACTACTCACTCAGCCCTTCCGTGGTTGCGAAGGGTTTTATTCAAATAATGACTCAAGGCGCAAACACCCGCTCCATCTCGCGCCGAAATCTCACCGCCTCGCTTTTCATATCGATTGCCACATCCTCCCATGTCACTTGCTTGCCTGCCGCGATTGCACGAGTGAGTTTTACTTTGTGGGCGAGGCCGATCGGCAGTCCTCCCAACCGCTTTGACACCGTCGCCGGCATCAACTTTCCATAGACGGTATAGCCGCCTTCGCCATCCAACACTTCACCTGCTTTGAGATCGCGTTTCGCCGTCGCCACGCAATCGCCGCGCCATGCAACCGGCGCACCGGTCGGCTCATGCCGCACGGCGGCACTCGCCACGCTGATGCCAAGTTCGAGTCCGATCAAATGAAATGGTTTGTACATCGACGAATAGTTTCCAGTGTCATCGGTGATGAGGCCGTACTCTTTGAAACAGCGGCGCACGTAATCGGTGTCGGCAGCGAAGGTCACGTACACGCCCCATCGCAGATCGCGGAACACCGGTCGCCCATCGCGCTCGACGGAAGAAATGACCTCGACTTGTCCGCGATGATGCAAGTGTCCGCCGTCGGTTTTTGGTCGCAGCACGTGCGCAAGATCATCGACGCCGCAGGGCGGAAATTCGAGTCCGCGTGGCGCTGGTGTCAAGCCGGTCGCATTGCAGACGGCTGACATTTCGATCGCACTCTTGGTGCCGTCGAGAAACGAATTGAACATCTGTGCATTGAAATCGCCACCCGCGACCGTCTCTTCCGAAAATCCGTAATGCCCCCACACGGTATCGGGCGTGGACGCGTGATAGGCAGGCAGATATTTGGTGCCCTTGCCGGCAGCGACCACCTCGAAACCCGTCGCGCGTGCCCAATCGACCATCTCGCAAATCAACGCAGGTTGATCGCCGTAAGCGAGCGAATAGACGATGCCCGCATCCGCTGCGCGTTTCGCGAGCAGTGGGCCGGCCAATGCGTCGGCCTCGACATTCACCATCACAATATGTTTTTTGTGCGCGCAGCACGCGAGCACATGCGCAATACCCGCTGCCGGGCTGCCGGTCGCATCAATGACGACTTCGATGTGGCGGTTCTTGATCAAGGCCATCGCATCGTCGGTAATATGCGTGGTGCCGCTTGCGAACGCCTGCTTGAAATTGTCGGCTGAAAATTGCTCTTCCTTCCAACCAACGCGCTTGAGCGACTGCTCTGCGCGCTCCGGGTTGAGATCAGCCACACCCAGCAGATGAATGCCGGGCGTGCGCGGAATCTGTGAGAGATACATCGAACCGAATTTGCCGGCACCGATCAATCCGACCCGCACCGGG
>JANOKK010000584.1:0-2798 GCA_031419255.1 Betaproteobacteria bacterium | reverse complement strand
GTTTTGACCGCATTGTTAGCTGGCTTCAATCTTGCACACTCCGGCCCTGCGCGGTGATGTAGAACCACGTTGCTTCGTCGCGCGTTGCGTCGGCAGTTGAAATTGCTACGTAGCGGCTGCTCGGCTTGTCATAGCGATACGCCTGAACGAGGCCCCTTTCGGTCAATGACAAGAACGCTGCTCGAAACTCAGGTTCGGAGACCGGCCGCCCACGATCGCGCGTGATGCCGCCCGCGATTGTGTGCGGAGCCTCGTAGTCGTCGGCACACCTCCCAAGCACTTCGTCTTCAATGGCACTAAGGTTCAAGAAGCCAGCTAACTAGAAGTCGACACATAAAAAGGTGTCGATATCGGATGAAAGATGGTGTATAAATATACAGTATTCACGAATCTCCCCCGTCAAAATCAATCTCTTAGCATAAGTTATCACACCCTATATGCGTCCGACAAATACACCTCCTGCCCAGGCGCAAATAATTCCTGCGCCGCGCTTGCTGGATCAGGTCAGGGCGAGGGCGCGTTACCGCCACTTCAGTGTCCGCACAGAATCGGCGTACGTGGGTTGGATCAAGCGATTCATCCTGTTTCATGACAAGCGACACCCGCGCGATCTGGGCACACGCGACGTTGAGGCGTTTCTTACGCACTTGGCGGTGACGCGGAAAGTGTCGGCATCGACGCAAAATCAGGCGTTGAGTGGGTTGCTGTTTCTCTACCGCGAGGTGCTCGGTCAGGAAGTTCCTTGGCTGGACGGCATCGTCCGCGCGAACGCACCCAAGCGCCTGCCGGTGATCCTCACGCGCGACGAGGTGGCACGATTGCTCGCGCAATTGCAGGGTACGCCGCAGTTGATGGCGCAATTGATGTACGGCACCGGGCTTCGATTGATGGAGTGTATGCGGCTTCGCGTCAAGGATATAGACTTCTGCGCCAATGAAATCATGGTTCGCGAAGGCAAGGGCCTCAAGGATCGTGTCACCATGTTGCCGGCCGCCCTGTCGCTGGCTTTGCGCCGGCATCTTCAACGCGTCAAGGCGCGACATGAACGTGATATCGCGAACAGTTTGGGTGAGACGTATCTGCCGTCAGAATTGGCGCGCAAATATCCGGGGGCCGGGCGCGAGTGGATGTGGCAATACGTCTTTCCATCGGTCTCGCTTCGGCGCGATCCGCGCGACGGCGCAATGCGTCGATACCATGCGGATGAAAAAACACTTCAGCGTGCCATGCAAAGTGCGTCCCGGCTTGCCGGTATCTTGAAGCCGGCGTCGCCGCACGCGCTGCGTCACGCTTTTGCGACCCACCTTCTCGACGCGGGCTACGATATCCGCACCATTCAAGAACTGCTGGGACACACCGATGTGCAAACCACGATGATCTACGCACATGCGTTGAATCGCGGCGGAGTCGGCATCGAGAGCCCGCTGGACAAACTCCAGCATTGACGGACGTCGCAGGTCACTTTCGCTTGAAACGCCGCACCAGTGCTAGAGTTCGATGTGTTTTTTTCTATATACAACGGCAAACCTGTTGACGCCATTTGCAGGCACTTGTTTAGGCACCAGGTGCCCATCGATCCCATGCCTTGGCCGCGATGCGCTCACCCCACAATTCGATTTCTATGGCATCGCCTGCAAATTCTCGCTGTGCCGAAACGCCGCGCGCATATCCCATTGCCACGCAAGCATTGGCCTTGATACTCCAGCCCGCCGAGGTAATCTCTCCAACGATTTCGCCATTCATGACGATGCCTTCACCACCCCATGCGTAGTGGTCCGGCGAATCGAGCACCACGGTGATCAGTTTCTTGCGTAGCGCTTGTCCTTGCGCCGCGAGCAATGCGTCTTTACCGATAAATGTGGACGCTTTGTCCTGCCTCACGCCGACGGTCAAACCCGCTTCAAACGGTGTTTCATCCGGCCCCAGTTCCGCGCCCCATGCGCGCCGGCCTGCCTCAATGCGCAGCGCATCCAGCGCGTAGTAGCCGGCGTCTTTCAAGCCGAATTCGCGCCCGGCCTCCTGCAACGCGAGATAAACATGCCGCGTCATTTCCACCGGGACGTCGAGCTCAAACCCCGGGCCGCCGACGTAACTCATGCGCGCGGCGCGCACGCGCGCGAAGCCGAGATCGATTTCGCGCGTCGTGGAAAACCTGAATTTCTCCGGCGACAAATCATCGGGACAAACCTTGCCCAGCACGTCGCGCGCGCGTGGCCCCATCAGCGAGAGCACGCAGAATTGTGCGCTGATATCGGTGAGCACCGCATGTTCATCCGCGTCGATATGCCGCTGGATCCAATCCATATCGCGCGTCGTTTGCGCGGAGCCGGTGACGATCATGAAGCGATCGCACTCGAGCCGAATGATGGTCAGATCGGATTCAAATCCGCCGCGCGCGTTCAGCATCGCCGTGTAAACCATTCGGTCTATTTCGACATCGATTTCGTTGGCGCACAGGCGCTGCAATACATTGAGCGCATCGCGGCCTTGCAGCAGCAATTTGGAAAATGAAGATTGATCGTAGAGCGCCACCGCCTCGCGCGTCGCACGCATTTCATCGATCACCCAGTCGAGCCAGTTGGGTCTTGCAAGTGTGTGCGCCGCCGGGGCGGCACCGGCAGGTCGAAAATAATTGACCCGCTCCCAGCCATTCTTGCTGCCGAATTCGGCACCCTTGGCGGCGAGCATGTCGTACAACGGCGAAGTGCGCAGCGGGCGTGCCGTCGCCAACTCCTGTCGTGGCCAGCGCATGGCGTAATGCAAGCCCAGTGTTTCCCCGGTGCGCGCAGAGAGTGCAC
>JANOKK010000583.1:0-1857 GCA_031419255.1 Betaproteobacteria bacterium | reverse complement strand
TATTCCAAGGAACGCCAGTGGAATACTTTCCTGCCCCCGGTCGGGAGTGCTTGTTGAGCAAACTGGCCAACCGTTGAGAAACTCACAAACCCACGCACCGGCGCACCTTCCGGGCCTTTTTGCCTTGGAACGCCGCGCCAGTGCTTGTGTTTCGATATCAAGCGAATCTGGCGTCGTAGGGCGGACCATGTCCGCCATCGGTGCCGCACGAATGGACGAATGGATCGGCGGATAAATCCGCCCTACGATTGGCGCGCTCGGTAGGGCGGACCTGTCCGCCATCGGTGCCGCATGAACGGATGAATGGATCGGCGGATAAATCCGCCCTACAACCTATAAATTGTCGCCCCGGATTTAGTCCGGGGCCAAAGTTTGGTTGAGATTCCGTGCAGATTGATTTTAGTCCGCCCTACTTTCCCCGCACCTCTTCCAACACCCCCCGCCACTTCCCCATCGCGATCGCCTGCGTAAACTCCGCTTCAAACATCGCCCGCGCATTCGCCCCCATGCGCGCACATGCGGGCGCATCGTCGCATAGCCGCTCGATCGCATCCGCCAACGCGACTGCATCGTCCGCCGACACTGTCACGCCGCACTCGCCGCGCGCGACATCGCGCGCGATCTCGCCATCGGCGTCACCAATGAAAATCACCGCCCGCCCGGCGGCGATGCTGCTGTAGAACTTGCTCGGTACAACCTGACCTTCCTAGTTCTAGACACTGCACACAATGACGGCCCGCCATTGAGGATTATCGGCGAGCATTCTGCTGGTCGGGGCAGCCAACGTCAGGAAAGTGTTTCAAGCCCGTGGCGCCTGACCACATTCAACAGTTTGAGTGAGGGGCCGCTTGGCCGCTTGTCACCGACTTCCCATTTTTGAACAGTCGAAACACTCGTATTGAGCAGTTTTGCAAATACCGATTGACTGACGTGCAAAGTTTCGCGCAGTCCCTTGATAGCGGTTGGTGGCATCGGTGCCACTGAGGATTGGCACAACGCCTCAATTTCGCCGAGCCGGCGCTTGTCGATCAGCTTAGTCTGGTGCAGGCCACGTGCTGTTTCAAGCATCTCCGCCAGAATCCGGCTGGTTGCCTTAGTCATGATTAATCTCCTTCAATTGCCCTGTTTGCAATGCAGTATTGATCTCTGTGGCGCTCCAGCCCAAGAAAGTCTGGCCCGTAATCTGCAACACCTTTAATTCCTGCTCAGATACATTGGCGCGTTCGTTTTTGGCAAAACCGAAAAGAAAAAACCACCGACCACCCAAATTGCTTGCCACCAACGTTCTTGCGCTCGCTCTTTTGCCCCGTCCCGGTAAGGCAACTCGTTTCTTAAACAATCCGGCACCAAGATCCGCATCAATCAGTCCCTCCACCATTTCGCCTACGGCGTTGCATAGCGCCGCATCCGTCAGGCCTGTCTTTCGCATCCATCGAACAAATGTTTTGGTTGTAAATATCCGGATCATGAATAACTATACCACTAAGTGCAATTTTTAACACAATTCATTGGGGACGAGTCCGCCCTACGCTTGCACTGCCGCCAACACTGCCCGCCACTTCCCCATCGCAATCGCCTGCGAGTACTCCGCCTCGAACATCGCCCGCGCATTCGCCCCCATGCGCGCACAGGCGGGCGCATCGTCGCACAGCCGCTCGATCGCATCCGCCAACGCCACCGCATCATCCGCCGACACCGTCACGCCGCATGCACCGCGCGCCACATCGCGCGCGATCTCGCCATCGGCATCCCCAATGAAGATCACCGCCCGCCCGGCAGCGATGCTGCTGTAGAACTTGCTCGGTACAACCTGACCTTCCTAGTTCTAGACACTGCACACAATGACGGCCCGCCATT
>JANOKK010000582.1:0-5307 GCA_031419255.1 Betaproteobacteria bacterium | reverse complement strand
CAGGCGCAGGTTCTCATGGATGATGCGCTGGCTGCGCGTCCTTTTTGTGACAGGAAACACAGGTGCCGTTTTGCGTCGCTGCGTCGGATTGGTGGGCACCCTTGAACGATATACCCGGTTTCGGTCGATCCTTGACGCCATCCGGTTTATTGACGTGTTTATCGCTTTCGCCATGGCAACTGACGCACGATGGCGTGCTGCTATCGGCTTTCGTGCCATGGCGCGTTTTGCCGATGGCCAGCACTGGTGCGCTGTCGCCTTCGTCGTGGCACTTGGTGCACTTTGCGTCGCCATTCAACACAATGTCTTTGATGGACGCCGCTGGTTTTAATATGGCGTCGGCGGCATTGGCGCTCGACAATGTGGCAATCGCGAAAGTGAAAAATGCGAGCCCCTGAAAAATTGGGTAAAAGATGGTTTGACCGATTTTCATTGTCTTTCCCTTTATGGGCATTGAGGAGCCCAAGAAATGTTTCGACCGAACTTGCGCACTCAATCCAGCTTCATCTCCGACGGCCCCGGCCCATCGGGCTCCTTGTGGGCAATGCCGAAGTGACAATCGATGCAGGTTTTTCCGTTCGCCTTCATGCTGGCGTGCCGCGTCTTGGCTTTATCCGACTGCAGGTCGGAATTCATCTTGTCGGCGTGATGGCAATTGCGGCACTCGAGCGAATCGGTCTTCTTCATGCGCCGCCAGACGTTTTGCGCAAGTTGCGACCGATGCGATTCAAATTTTTCCTTGGTGTCGATCACACCCATAAAATGACCCCATAGCTCGAAGCTGGCGGCCATCTTGCGTTTGATGAGATCGACCGGCGGCCGCGGCACATGGCAATCCGAGCAGATCGCGCGTACGCCGGTGCGGTTGGTATCGTGAATGGTGCCTTTGTATTCGGCGTAGACGTTGTCACGCATTTCGTGACAGCCGATGCAGAATTCCTCGGTGTTGGTCCACGCGAGCCCGGCGGCACCGGCCGTCATGAGCAGACCGGCAACGATTGCCAAACCAAACAAACTGCCACCGATAAACAGAGTCGCCTTGAGCCGTGACGGGTACTTTTCCCTGAAGACAGCCCAGATTTTCTTGAACATGGCGATGATCCTGTTCTATTGATTAGCGCCACGATATGGCGCTACCCATTGCGTCAACGCATTAGCGGCTCAGGATCCACGCCACCAGATTCTTGATTTCATCGTCACTCTTGGTCTTGGGCGAATCATGCGTTTCTTCCTTGCCGTCGACTTTGACTTTTGGGCTTGTCGACATATGTATGAAGAGTTTCTTGTTGGCGTCCTCTTTGCCTTTGTATTTCCTGGCCGTTTCCTTGTATGTCGGACCTTCTTTTTTCTTGTCGAGGCTGTGACAGGTACCGCATTTGCTCTTCTTGATCAGCGCCTCGGCAGCGGCGGCGTCCACGTTGTCTGCGCCCGCATTGGCCGAAACGAGCATTCCCGCAGCGAGGAGGCACGCGGTAGCAGCATGTTTGAATGGTTGCAAAGTCACGTTGATTTCCTTTGGTCGGCGACAACTCGAATCTACGCTGCCGGACTGCCCGGAGTTTGATGAATGTCAAACCAATGCGATTGCGTGCGAGCGGAAGTGTTGTCACGAATCGACATTGGCGGCGTTTGTTGTTTGATCCCAATCAAAGTCTCGGCACGCCCTGCGCGCACACTGCTGTCACGCTTCAACGGTGTTGAAAGGCGGTCAGTAAAGTCAATCATGGATGTGAAACTACAGAGGCGGGCCGCGATTCTGTCCGGTGCAGCAGCGTTCGCCCAATTGCCGGCGCGAACCATCGGGCGGCTCGCCGCGAATGCAACCGAGCTCACGTTCAAACGTGCGAGTATGGTGTTCGCGCGCGGATCCCCCGCAATCGGCATGCATGTTCTCGCGTCAGGTCAACTCATGCTATCGATACCGACACCAATGGGTACCGAACATGTGATTGAGCTGATCCAGAAAGGTGACACGTTCGGCGAGGCCGCCGTCTTGACGCAGCACCCCCACCGGGTAACGGCGTCTGCGGTGACCGTGTGCGAAATTCTGTGCATCGACCGACAAACGCTGGCAGCGGAGATAGAACACGACGCATCGTTCGCGCAAAAAATGATCGTGCTATTGGGCGAAAAGCTCTATCGGCAAAGTGTCGAGCTGGAAAGCATGTTGTTTCTCAGGGCTGCGGGAAGGGTGGCACGGTTCATTCTCGACCGATTGACAATTGGCGACGCGAAGTCGCTGACGGGTTCTGTTCAGCTCGCGCTGCCGGTCCGAAAGGGTCTCATCGCCTCGCATTTGAATATGACGCAGGAGCATTTTTCACGCACGTTGCACGAGTTGTCGAACACCGGGATCATCAGGGTCGACGGCGTTAATGTTGAAGTGATCGATATCGAGAAACTGCGCGATACCGCGGGCGCATTGCGTGCGGAAAAACCGCTCAAGCGGCAAATTGACGCCTATCGACAATCGCTGCGCTCCACCCATCCTACAAACTAACGCAAGAATTGCGCAGCGCATCGCCTCACATCGTGTCGGTCCTCTCACCCATCCCAAATTCCACCGCCAACAATTCATATGACCTGATCCGCGCGGCGGGATCGAATGTCCAGGTGTTGACTACAATTTCATCGAGCGAAAAGCTCGCCGCCAATTCACGCAGTCTCGCACCAACTTGCGCAACCGAGCCGACGGTCGCCTTTCCGCGCAGGGTATCGATCGTCGCGCGTTCGGTCGACGCGTAGCCTCTGTACGCGACCACTGCATCCTCAGGCGAGACCAACGGCGTGCGCAATCCTTTCTCGAAGCCGATGCGCCAATGTTCGCGTGTCATCAGCAAGCGCCGCGCCTCGGCTTCCAATTCCGCCGCCAGTGCCCACACGCAAATGGTGGCGTGCGGAACGGGATAGCGCTCGCTCGGCCGATATAACCTACGATAGAGCTCCAGCGCCTGTTCGGTGCCGCGCCCTTCCGTGAAAAAATATGCGTAGGCATACGGCAAGCCGAGATACGCCGCCAATTGCGCGCCATAGTCGGAACTGCCGAGAATCCACAATTCCGGGCGTGTCGGCCCCATTGGATGGGCTTTAATTTCCGCAAACGCGTGTCCGGCCTGCAACGGCAAACCCGACACCCACGCCTGCAAATCCTGCACCTGTTGAGGAAATTCCTCGGCCGCATTTTGATGCGGATTCAATGCGAATGCGGTCAGACGATCTGATCCCGGTGCGCGTCCGACGCCAAGATCAATGCGCCCCGGTGCGATGCCTTCCAGTACGCGGAATTGTTCGGCCACTTTCAAGGCCGAATAATGCGGCAACATCACGCCGGCGCTGCCGATACGAATGCGCGAGGTGGTCGCAGCGATTGCCGCCATCAGGATTTCCGGCGCGGTGCCGACGATGCTGTCGCTGTTGTGATGCTCCGATACCCAGTAGCGGTGATAGCCCAGCGCATCGCAGCGACGCGCGAGCGCAAGGCTTTCCTGAATCGCGATGTGTTGACTCTTGCCCTGTGCCGAGGGCGATTGATCGAGAACCGAAAGTTTCATGCGTGCACCACGAGAACGATCAAAACGAAAACTCTGTTTTGACGTTGAACTGCGTCGACTTGATGCCCGGCGCGCGTTTCAGTGGTACCGCGAGATCGACGTGCAGCACATTGGCGAATGCGGCACGATCCAACGCCAAACGCAGCCCCGCGCCGACGTTGGCGAGTGTTCCGGGATTCACTGTGTTCTGATTCACGCCGCCCCAGGCACGGCCAGCATCGAAAAAAACTGCACCGCCGACGCGCAGCAGGCGAAACGGATACCAATCGGTAAAGGCGCGCTTTTCCACCGATAGTAGCCAGCGCTGATCGCCGGTTTGATAGCGGGACGGATATCCACGCAAGCCATAGGTGCCGCCGATCAGCAATTGATCTGCCGCACCCACGGCACCTTTTGCGCCACGCAGGCGCTCCACCACGAGCGAGGTGTAGAAAAGCGAGCGCGCGGCGCGCGGTTCGTAGTATTTCAAACTTGCCACCGCGTGGTTCATCGGCAGTGCGGTGCTGGCGATGCGGCGCTCGACCGTGGCACTCGCTTGCAGGATGTGGTTCCCCGAAAAAACGTAGCCGTCACTGAGCGATGCGAAGTAAAGAAAATCGTCGCGACTCGAGCCCATCGACGAGAGCGCCTTGGTCAACTGCACGCGCGCATTGAAGCCAACGACCAGAAATTCCGCACGCTCGATGAGATTGTGGTTTTTCACTTTGACGAATGCGTCCTCGACAAAGTCTGCGCGCAAAAAAAGCGCACGCAATTCATTGTTCACCGGCAGCGGGACAGGAGCAATGCGTCCCAGTTCGGCGCGGTAGGTATTGTCGGCGGCCAGCACGCCGGCGGTGTAGCGCTGCGTCCATCCGTTGATCAGACCTGGCGACCAGCCTAGCGATGCATCGGCCGCCTTGCGGCGATGACGGTATTCGTAGGCGACATTGCCTGCGTTGTATATCGAATCGATACGGTCATCGTCGTCCCACGCACCGCGCGCGGCAATGCGCGTGTCGAGCGAATAAAATGGCCGATCAACAATCAGCGAGGTGCGCTTGCCGTCATCGAATCGCCCACGCTCGAAGTTGATGCGTGTCCAGCCATCAAACGCTTGTTCATACGAAATATTGAATTCGGTTCCTTTGCGATCTACGCTGGATGTGCGCGAAAAACCGAAGCCAATCCCGGTACCAAGAAGATTTCGCTCCTTGATGCCGAAGCTGGTTTTGTTGTCGCCACCAGCGCGCGAGAAATTGCCGGTCACGTCCAGGCTCCAGGCATCGCGCGTCGAGACCTCGATATCGACCACCCCATCGCGAAGCGCGACCGGCCTGATCTCCACGTCGTAGCGGATGCGCGAGGCACGCAGCAGCCGCTCGGTCTCTTCGACTTTTTGACGCGAGACTTTTTCGCCGCTCTTGAACAGCAGCACCTTTTTGATTACATCGACTCGGGTGGGAATATGCAGTCGGTTCACCCAACGATAGATCGCGTTGTCTTCACCCTTGATCGACAGATCGAAAACGTTATGCGGTGCGATGCGGATTTGGCCGATGGTGGCACCTGCGGACTCGAGTTCGGCGAAGGAGAGCGGGGCTGTGTTGGCGGACGACGTCTCGGCAGAATTCGCATTGGTCGGCATCGCCACCCATGCGATTAGCAACGCGAGCAGTAGGTGTACTAGACTTGAGTGGCCAAGATTGGCGGCGGTGAGGCCGTTGTCAGTTTCCATCATGGCAAAAGCATAACCTAGATTTCCGCAATTCAAGTC
>JANOKK010000581.1:0-3849 GCA_031419255.1 Betaproteobacteria bacterium | reverse complement strand
TTCGCGTTTTACCTTGGCCGCCACCAGCAAATAGTCATCGCGCTTTGCGTTGTGTACGCACATCGAGATCGGGCCTTCCGGCGTCATCACCATGAAACTGCAGGCGTCGCAGCGCTCTCGATCGAGTACGCTCGCGTCCATGAAGCTGTGGATGAAGAAAGAGATTTTGCCGATTTTTCCGCGAGAGGCGATCAGATCCGCCTTGTGCCGCCACGCGAACGTGAGCGCGCGCGACAGGGCGCCGAGGCGCAGGCCGGGTGTGGACAAAACGGCCTTGGCGAACGCGATCGCCGAACCCGACTTGCTGCGTCGATCGAATTGCACGTTGGCGATTGCGGCGTAAATGCGGGCGACGAAATCATGGTCGGCGCAAAGGTCGAGTACTTTTCCGTTTGCTACCAGGCCGAAGGCATAGCGGTTGCATTCCCGGTGTCCCGCGCTGAGCGCATCAAACGTCAGTGCGCCGCCGACCCCGGAACGAATGCCTCCCATGACCCGCGATATATCGATTGCATCGTCCGGTCGGTCCACGCCGCGTCCGGTGTCCGCGCCGATCTGAAACGACGCCAGCCGAACGTGTTGGTGTTGCCCGGCGAAAAACGCCGCCAGCATCGGCAGTTCGCCGATATTGCGCTGATACAACGTTGTATTGAACATCACCGCCAGCGGCAGGCCGCGCGCGAGGGACATGTATTGCAGCCGGATCGCGTTCAGACTTCGTTCGCTATCGAAGCCGGCGCGTTCCTGCGTCAGATCGACGTGAAAGGCGACATCGACCAGTCCGGCGCGGCTCAGGTCTGCCAATAATCCGCAAGTGACCTTGATGCCGTTGGTAAACAGCGACGGCCGCAAACCCTTGGCGACCAGCCGTTCGACAATGGCGATCAGTTCGTCGCGCTTGCGCAGCGTCGGCTCGCCGCCGGTGACCTGCACATCGGTGCCCGGCCCATAGTGAGCGGCGATCAGATCGATGCGGCGAAACACCTCCGCTATCGGGATATCCTTGAGCGCTTCGGAACTTTCCGACAAGTAGCAGTACGTGCAGTCGAGGTTGCAGCGTTGCGTGATCTCCAGCGCCACGCAGCCGATCGCCATGCGACGGCCCAGGGCTTGCCAGGGCGCCCATTGTCCGGTGCGTGCCATCCGCGCACGCGCGTCGGCCAGCGGTTGGCCGCTGCCGGGAATCCGCGCGGGTTGCCATGCGGCGATTTCTTGCGGCGTCAGAACAGGGCTCATGTATTCCTCAATTGGTCCATGGATCGTCCCTGTCAGTCGTTTGCGCATGCTTGACTTTACGCGATCGGCGATAGCGGTGTTGCCCGACATGAGGGGCAGGTGCATGGAAACGCGTAAGTTTGGCGTCGTGCCGCGTTTCGCCACGGGCCGCTGTGGTAGCGCAACAAGGCCAATTGCGACAAAAAGTCACCCCGCTATTTTGCCGCCCGCGCGGTTTCTAGCCCATGCAAACTCACGGCGCTGCCTGCCTGATCCGCATCCTGTCATGTGCCTGGCTCGTTTCCGGCGGGTATCTGCACGCCCTCGAGGTCAGGGGCCTGATCGATCTGCGACTCGGCGCGACCGATGCCGATCGAAGTTTGACGCGCGATGGACTGGACAAAACCCGCTTTGACCGCGATTCGGGCAGCATCCGCCTTGGGCAGCTTTTCTGCGGATCGAGGGCGAGCTGCCCGATAGCGTGAGTGCCACGGTGGTCGCCAGCGCCAGCGACGATCGCGGCGGTTTGCTGGATATCAACGATGCCTGGCTGGCCTGGCGTGGCTGGTCGATCAGCAATCGCATTACGGGTTTGACGGAGCCGATCCGCCTGGCCGATCTGCCGGTGTATCGGCTGGACGGGGTGCTGCCGGATCAGAGTCGATCGTTACGCATTGCGCGGGAGATCGACTACGGCATCAGCTACTACGCCGGTGCGCACTACGGCAATGAGGCGCGGCTGCGGGTGGAAGCGATGCACGACGACACTCGCGGCAACCCGCTGGTGATCAAGAACGGTCAGTACAGTTGGAACACCCGATTCGATCACCTGAGCGTGCGCCTGCAGCCGGGCGGCGACTGGCTGTGGTTGCTGCAGGCGCTGCGTGGCGAAACCACAATGGGCCCGAATGCGGTGCGGTTGCGCTACGGCGCCTGGTACGCGCTGGCCAGCCATCCGCTCGGCGCGGGCGACCTGACGGTACGCTTCGACCAGTTTCGCACGCGCGAACATGCCGCCGACATTTTTCCCGCCGACCCGAACAGCGAGAACGGTCGCTCCGTGGCGCTGGCTTGGTCGTGGCAGATCCGGCCAGGCATTTCGCTGGTGTCGGAGAGCCTGATGGTGCGAAGCTGGCGAAGCGCGCGCACGCTGATCGCCGAAGGACCCGGCAAAACCGAACGCAGTTTGACGGCGGCCATTCGCTGGCAATTTTAGCCGCGACGTCACTAACCCCAGCAACGGACAATGCGCTTTCCAACTCGAATGGAAATGGCGGCCTAGGCTGTTTTTTGCAAATAGCCTCGATAGCGAACCAGCAGGCCCACCAGCGGGTGCGAGGCTTCGACGTGAAAATGGAAGTGGTCGTGAGCTGCATACTCGCGCGCGACGATTTTCGGCCACAGGGCGCGCGGCAGAGGCATGCCGAGCGCGCGCCAGCCCAAGGGTTGCATGTCCAAGCCGTTGGTGTCGGCGTTGAGTTGAAACTGTATGTTGACCCAGCCGAAAGACTCGTGCAGATGTGGGAGGCTCGCGGACAAGGTGCTGTGAAAGCGATACGCGCCGAATTGTCGGGTCCAGGTTTCCACACCATTGAAGATGTCGAAGCGGACGCTGACCGGCGTATCCGGCATTGTTGGCGGGAAGCGCATCAATGCGCCCACCATGCAAGATAGCCAACCGGTGCCGCGCTCGACGCTGCCGCGCCCAACGTACGTGACCGATTCGGTATGGCCGTGCAGTTCGCGGACAGCGGTTGGCAACGCCAAGAACGCATCACCCAACAGCCTTTGATATAGCGACTTCATGTCATCCGCGGCGATCGGGGATCAGCCGCCGCAAGGTACTAACTCTCCGCTGCGAGCCGAACCCAGCTCGCGCGTTGCAATCCCTCGATCGGCTGAATGTCGGGCTTATAGCTCATCTTGCGCGATTCCTCGATCCAGTAGCCAAGGTAGACATAGGGAAGTTTGCGACGCCGCGCCTCGGCAATTTGCCAGAGGATGCTGTAAGTGCCCAGCGACAGCCGTTCGCGCTCCGGATCGAAAAACGTATAAACGGAGGACAACCCATCGGCGAGTTCATCGATGATGCCAATCATGCGCAAATGCCCCTGATCGCGGAATTCCACCAGGCGCGTATGCACATTGCTTTGCAACAGAAAATGCGAATACTGCTCGCGGCTGTCGTGATCCATGCCGCCGCCGGGATGGCGGATCGATTGATAGCGCCGGTACAACGCATAATGCTCGTGCGAAAACTTGAGCTCCATCACCCGGGTCGTTAAGTGCGCATTGGTTTTTTGCGTGCGGCGTTGCGAACGATTGGGCTTGAACTCGTCGGCGATGACGCGCACCGGTGTGCAGGCGCGGCAGTGATCGCAATAGGGCCGGTAAGTAAAGGCACCGCTGCGGCGAAAGCCTGACGCCACCAAGTGGCTGTAAGTGGCCGTGTCGATCAGATAACTGGGGGTCGCGACCTGCGAGCGCGCGAGGCGGCCCGGCAGGTAGCTGCACGGGTTGGCAAACCTTGAACGGGCAGTGGCAGGGCACCAGCCGGTTGATTCTGTTTCCCGGCGATCCGGAACGCATCACGCCGACGACGGTTGAGATTGCGCCGTTTGCCCTGGCAACGAT
>JANOKK010000580.1:0-11243 GCA_031419255.1 Betaproteobacteria bacterium | reverse complement strand
TGCAGGTGCTGCGGTCGCCGCTACCGGCTTGACGGCATCTTTCGCCGGTGCCGTCGGCTGCGCCGTAGCGTTAACGCAAATGAACAACAGTGCCGCGAAACAGCCGATGGCTTGTTTTCCGAGATTCATGATCATCGCCCTCTTCTCCTATTTTTTGACGTCGGTGCGAAGGTATTCGTTTTGGGCATTACTTCGCTGCGCGAGCGCCGCTTCCCATTTCTTTTTGTCGCCGCCGAACGCTGCACCATCTGCAGCGCGAGTATCTTTCTTGCCAGCGTAGATTTTTTCGGTTTTTGCGGTTTGATCGATCTCACCGCAGCCGGGAAGATTGCCGAGAGCAAAGATCGCAATCACCGATAGCGAAAGTGATGTGCGCGTCGTCATGACTTCGTCCCCAGGCCGCCGATATTCGCGTCTTCTTTATATGCCATCGCCCAGCCCCACACTTCGTTGCCTGTTTTGCGGGTGAGTGCTCGTTGTCTGTAGATGGTCGCGATCACATTGCCGTCACCTGCCAACAGTGCTTTGGTCGCGCACATTTCCGCACACGCCGGCAGCTTGCCTTCGGCGAGTCGATTGCGCCCGTACTTCTTGAACTCGACTTCGGTATTGTTTTCCTCCGGGCCACCGGCGCAGAAGGTGCATTTGTCCATCTTGCCGCGTAAACCGAAGGCACCCGCCTGCGGAAATTGCGGCGCGCCGAACGGACAGGCATAGAAGCAATAGCCGCAGCCAATGCACAAGTCTTTGTCGTGCAATACCACGCCTTCTTCGGTTTTGTAAAAGCAATCGACCGGACACACTGCCATGCACGGTGCGTCGGTGCAATGCATGCATGCGACCGAGATCGAGCGCTCGCCCGGCTTGCCGTCATTCACCGTCACCAGTCGTCGGCGATTCACGCCCCACGGAACCTCGTGTTCGTTCTTGCACGCGGTCACGCAGCCGTTGCATTCGATGCAGCGTTCGGCGTCACAGATAAATTTCATTCTTGCCATGATGATATCTCCTGTTATCTGCGAGGGTTAGGCCGATGCGACCTGGCACAGCGTGGTCTTGGATTCCTGCATCATCGTCACGCTATCGTAGCCGTACGTGGTCGCGGTGTTGACTGCTTCACCGCGCACAATCGGTGCTGAGCCCGCCGGATATTTGTCCACCATATCCTTGCCTTGCCACCAGCCCGAGAAATGGAACGGGATGAAGGTGGTGCCAGAGGCGACGCGCTCGGTTAACAACGATTTCACTTTGATCTTGGCCTTGGTTGGCGTGGTCACCCAAACGAATTGATTGTTCTTGATGCCGCGCGCTTCTGCGTCTTTTGGATTGATCTCGATGAAATTTTCCTGCTGCAATTCAGCGAGCCACGGGTTTGAGCGCGTTTCCTCGCCACCGCCTTCATATTCGACCAGGCGTCCCGACGTCAGGATCAATGGGTAGTCCTTGCCGATGTCCTTGTTTTTATCCTGCACCGACTTGAACAAGGTCGGCAGGCGCCAGAACGCGTTCTTGTCGGCATGCGTCGGATACTTCGCCACCATGTCCGCACGCGGGCTATAAAGTGGCTCGCGGTGTTGCGGAATGCCGTCCGGGAAATTCCACACCACGGCGCGCGCTTTCGCGTTGCCGAAGGGATGGCAGCCGTGATTTTTCATGCAGACGCGGATGATGCCGCCGGAAAGATCGGTCTTCCAGTTCTTGCCTTCGGCCGCCTTTTGTTCATCTTCCGTAAGTTCAGCCCACCAGCCGAGTTTCTTCAGCAGCACATGATCGAATTCAGGATAACCGGTGGTGATATCGGCACCGAGCGAATGCGAACCATCTTCGGCCAGCAAATTCACGCCTTCCCGCTCGACCCCAAAATTGGCGCGGAAATTGCCGCCACCATCCATCACATGCTTGCTGGTGTCGTAGAGATTCGGCGAGCCGGGATGCTTCAATGCGGCGTTGCCGTAGCACGGCCACGGCAGACCAAAATAATCGCCGTTCATGTTGTAACCGGATTCCTTGTCGATCACATCCTTGGTACAACGCAAGGTCTTCACGTCGAAGGCATCCATATTGCGCATATGCGCTTTCAGGCGCTCCGGCGATTGGCCCGAGTAGCCGATCGTCCAGGTACCGCGGTTGATTTCACGCAGGATGTCTTCCACTAATGGCTCATCGCCTTTCAGCGCGATATTCTGTTTGCCGTTGGCCTTGCCGAGCAGTTGATCGCCGAAACCGAATTTCTTGGCGAGCAAATACATGATCGTGTGATCGGGCTTGGATTCAAACAAAGGCTCGATCACCTTTTCACGCCACTGGATCGAACGGTTCGATGCCGTCACCGAGCCGACAGTTTCAAATTGCGTCGCGGCCGGCAACAGATAAATGCCATCCTGACGATCCGGCATCGCGGCCGAGGCAGTCGGGTAAGGATCAATGATGACCATCAGTTCCAGCTTTTCCATCGCGGTTTTCATCTCCAGACCGCGGGTCTGCGAATTGGGTGCATGGCCCCAATAGATCATCGCTTTAAGATTGCTTTCCTGATCGATCAGCTTGTTGTCTTCCATCACGCCGTCGATCCAGCGCGACACCGTCATCCCAGGCTTTTCCATCATTGCCTGCGAGGCATACTGCGCCTTGATCCAGTCGTAATCGACGTTCCAGACTTTGGCCCAATGCTTCCAGGCCCCCGTCGCCAAGGCATAGTAGCCTGGCAAGGAATCCGGATTCGGGCCGACGTCGGTGGCACCCTGCACGTTATCGTGACCGCGGAAAATATTCGCCCCACCACCCGACGTGCCGATATTGCCGAGTGCCAATTGCAAAATACAACTCGCACGCACCATCGCGTTGCCGATAGTGTGCTGGGTTTGCCCCATGCACCAGACGATGGTCGCAGGTTTGCTTTTCGCCATGGCTTCAGCGGCCGCATAGACTTCGGCTTCCGGCACGCCGCAGGCTTCTTCAACCGCTTTTGGATTCCACTTTTTGAGAATGTCTTCCTTGACCTTGTCCATGCCATAGACGCGATCGTTGATGTATTGCTTGTCTTCCCAGCCGTTGCTGAAGATGTGATACAGCATGCCGAACAGGAATGGAATATCGGTACCGGAGCGGATGCGGATGTATTGATCGGCCTTGGCTGCCGTGCGCGTAAAGCGCGGATCAACCACGATCAGGCGCGAGCCGTGTTCCTTCGCATTCAACATATGTAACATCGACACCGGATGCGCTTCGGCCGCGTTCGAGCCGATGTACATGGCGCATTTGGTGTTTGACAAATCGTTGTACGAATTTGTCATGGCGCCGTAGCCCCATGTGTTGGCCACACCGGCCACCGTGGTGGAGTGGCAAATGCGCGCCTGATGGTCACAATTGTTGGTGCCGAATAGCGAGACAAACTTGCGCATCAAATACGCTTGCTCATTGTTGTGCTTCGAAGAGCCAACCCAGTAAACGGAATCCGGGCCGCTTTCTTTCTTGAGCTTCAAAAGCTTGTCGCCGATCTCGTTGATCGCCGTTTCCCAACTGATGCGGGTGTATTTTCCGTTGACGAGTTTCATCGGATATTTAAGTCGATGCTCACCATGACCATGTTCGCGAATCGCAGCACCTTTGGCGCAATGCGCACCCAGGTTGATCGGCGAATCGAACACCGGTTCCTGACGCACCCATACGCCGTTTTCAACCACGGCATCGATGGCGCAACCGACCGAGCAATGCGTGCAGATCGTGCGCTTGATTTCCGCTTTGCCCGACGTACCTGCCGCCGCCGCTTCCGCTTTGCGAACCATCGAGAATGGCAGTTGCGATGCGAACGCGCCGGCTCCCGCTACCATCCCGGATCGCCGCAGGAACGCTCGGCGATCCATTGTGCCGAGCGCGCCGTTCAATCGTTGTGCAAGCCCGGATGATGACGCCTGAGAGGTGTTGCTGCTTTTTCTGGTCAATAACATGATCTTCTCCTCGCTTGGCTTAGATGCGGGTGGTTTCGTAGTATTGGCGAATGTGATCGGTCTCGTGATATCCCTTCACCTTGGCTTTTTCCTTGGGAACGACGGCGGCGATATTGAGTGCGTCGCCCGCCTTCCCGCCCGTCAACACAGCGGCGACCGCGCCGGCACTACCCAACGTTGCGCCCAGCAGAAAAGTTCTGCGTTGCTTCGCGGCTTGCTCGGGTGATTTCTGTTCGGGTTTCATCTCATACCTCCAGGAAGGTGGTGACAAAGGTGGATCGGAAAAGGTGGAATATTTTACGATGGCTACATGGCGAAAGCTTGAATTTCAATCTCGAAAAACGCATCTGCGAAGGCCGCAACCCTTCTATAGTAATTCGATTTCTCATTTTGCATTATTGCGGCGCAGCATTGACGCACCCACGGTTGCAGGTGTTTTGCAAAAAAGTGGCGTTGTTGCTCAATCGATGCTGGCGGGTTTACCACATCGCCCAAAATCATCGCACGCATCACGTCGCAAAGTGCGGCCAGATGATCCTCGGGCTCGGTGATCGCGGCATCGCGCGCAAATCCCTGCGCCCGCAAATCGCCGCGTAATTCCGCGAGTGGTTTTTCATTCATGAAACCAGCCATGAAGAAAGATCCAAACAACATCAGCGGCGGTCGACCCACGCCAACAAACAATGTCTGGTACTCCTCATCGACTGCGTCGTGACTCACCACCGCCGAAGCAGCCGCAAGCGCGGTCCACGCCTTCGCCAGTGCGTCCGATTCTTCGCCTTCGGGTTCCGCTGATAGCATCATTGCGCGAAACATGGCTTCATCCGGCGCGCGATAAAAAACCGTGGCAAGCAATGCGTAAAAATCCGCGCGCACCTGGTCTTCCGGTTCGATGGCGCGGGGATTTTCAAACTTAATCGCGGCGACAGGTGCATTCATTCCATCGGCCTTCCGGTGAGGATCGATGTTTCATGCGGGTTCGACATCATGTCGACGACGCGGCAATCGGCGCACATGCGCAGGCGATGCAAGCTGCCCTCCGCCTGAAACATCGAATGGCCGGCGAGTTTGCCGAGCATGTTGTCGATCATCGCTTTTGTGCCCAGCGCTTTGCCGCAGGACACGCAATTGAACGGTTCGGATTCGTTCAACACCAGCGTCTGTTTGCGTGCCTCGGTCAACAACAATCGCGGCACCAGCGTGATCGCGTTTTCCGGACAGGTGTTTTCGCACAGACCGCATTGCACGCAATTGCGTTCAAGAAAATTGAGTCGCGGAAAATCCGCGCCATCCATCAACGCCGATTCCGGACATGCGCCAGCACATGCCAGACACAAGGTGCATTTTTTAATATCGACTTCAATCGAGCCGAACAGGCTGCCCTTCGGCAAGGCAATTTCGTCTTTCTTTACTCGCGCATGTCGCAACAAATGATCGATGGCGAATTCGATCGTGCCGCGCTTGTCGTTGGAGAGATTGAATCCCGCAGGAATCGGTACCGTCTGGCCGGCGACGATGGCTTGCAACTGCTCCGCGGAAGTAATGACTGAAAAATGCGACCCGAGATAGCCCAATTCATTGAGAATAATTTGTCCAAACTGCATTTCGCGCGTCAGCGCGTTGACGTATTGCGGCGCTTCGGATCCTGCCGCGAGAACCGCCACATGCCCCGCACCATAGGCGATGGCACCGAGCAATACATCGAGACCGGTGGATGCGACATGCCAGGTCTCAAGTGGCAGTACCTCGGCAGGAATGCCACTTCCTGCGCGTGCCAACGCTGAAAGCTGGTTGCGACCATCGGCGGCGTTATGAATCAGCACCGTCGGCGCGCTGCCCTGCCCCTTGGCAGCGATGCGGTAGGTGTTCAACAAGGTCTTCAATTGCGCGCCACGATCCGAGGTACGCGGGAACTGGTAGGTCATTGCACCTGACGGGCACACCGTCGCGCACGCGCCGCAACCCATGCACAGGTACGGATCGACTTTGACGATGTCACCGGCCGAGGAAATCGCCGCCGTCGAGCAGATATCGATGCATTGGTTGCAGCCGGTTTTTTTTGATCGGCTGTGCGCGCAAATCGATTCTTTGTATGCGAAGTAGCGCGGCTTGCCAAATTCGCCGATCATCTCCGGCAATTCGGCGATCGCTTTGTCAAATGACACCGAATCGACCGCGTGAAAATAACCTTGCGGCGGCAGGTGCATCTTAAATGCCGGCTCGCGTCGCGTGTCCAGCACCAGATCGAACGGGGCGACTTGCGCGGGCCCGTTCTCAGGCTGGAAGGTTGCTTGAAACGCGCCCAAATATCCGCTTAGCGTCAATAACTGCCCACGCACAATCTCGGCATCTTCGCGCACGGGCGGCGCTTCGGTCGCCGTCCAGAGCATGGCGAGTGTGAGTTTTCCCTCAAGGGCGTCGATTGCCTGCGCGCCGCGCGCCGAATCGGCCAGCACCAGCAAATTACCCTGAGAAATGTAATCAA
Source organism: Betaproteobacteria bacterium (assembly GCA_031419255.1). GTDB lineage: Bacteria > Pseudomonadota > Gammaproteobacteria > Burkholderiales > Usitatibacteraceae > UKL13-2. The sequence goes on along the minus strand of JANOKK010000580.1, from coordinate 4,811 downwards.
CACTGGCGATGGGCGCAGCTGCGGGTAGCGTTGCAAGTGCAGCGAGTGCAGCGATTTTTGCGTTGAGAGTGAATTGAAACGCGTCGCCCCCATCAGGGCGCGAAGTAGTCCAGCCTTGTGGATCGGCAGTGAATTCAGGAGTGACAGTGGCTCCGACGCCGTGCGCGAAATGTTCCGCGCCGGGAATGGTGGTTGCGCTGGCGATTTCCGCCACCGCCTTCACTTCGCGTTGATCGCGAATGATGGCCTGCTCCTCATCGTTATTTTTTTATTCGCGCTTGCCGCGCTGGCGGCGTAAAACTGCGCTCCCGCGACATTATGCACATGCCCCGTGGTGGAAAACCCAACATTTGATTGTGATGGCTTTTTACGGCTATGCGGGAATCACATTACGGCATTGACGGCTTCATGATCGCAAGTGGCGCCTCAACTTGTAATTGACCACCGTCATCGGTGTTTTCGCTTGAAGGGAGCGCCGTGTGCAGAGGCGTGTCGTCGAGCAAAACCTGACTATCGGCCTCGGCAATTTGTTCCGTCGAGACGGGGTTTTGGTCGGCCGCTCTCGTACCGTTTGCAATCTGGCCCGCAGCGCCACTCGCCACATTTTCTTTCTCTTCATCGTCAAATAAAAACAGGCTTTTTGACTGATACATGCGGCGCAAAACGTCCGTCGGGATCGGTTCGGACTTGGAATAATCGTCCAGATAAATATCGAGCTTATCCATCTGCTCAAATTGATAATGCGGATCCGTGAAAAGTTTTTTCATCGCCTGATTGCGCAATCCCGGATCGACCTCCTTTGCCATGAAACCGGTGAAGTCTGATTCATGAGTGAGGCTGTCAATGGATGGTAATTCCGGCGTGCTGGCTGGCTCGTTCTCGGAATCAGTCGGCGAGATTGGCTCTGGAAGCGGCGTTTCAAGGTTTTTTGCTCCGAAAGGCTCGCCGGTGCTAGGGTTTGGTATGGTTTCGCTGAGTTGACCTGCTTCCGATGGCGCATCCCTGTTCGCGTCGGTCGATTCCGTTTTCTTCTTCGACCAGCGCGACAGGAACGGCAATTCGCCGGGTTGAACGGCGTCGCTCACGACAGTTTGCCCTTGTAGCGTCCGTCCTTGCTCTCGAAGGATTTTGGCCGGATGCGCTGCTTCTTCTCAGGTGGACGGTAGTTTGCTTCCACCCACTCCACCAATTCCGAAAAAATATTTTCCGGCATTGGCGCACTGTCGACCTTCTCTTGTGCATCCATCCAGCGCGCCGCCTCGTTGTACGAAAGCGTCACCGAATGCGGCAAACCCTCGGTCTCGTCCTCGTTCATGCGCCACATCACGAATGCGCGCGGCTCAGGAGAGGTGATATTCAAGTAATAGCCTTCGGCCTCATCGGCGAATATCGACGTCGAAAAACCGGGATGAATTTTCTGCAGGAGCCCATCGCGATCAATCAGCGTGCGCGCCGCGCCATCGCGGGCATCGTCAGGCAGCACACCGGCGAGCTGCCACTTCTCGCTCTGCCAACGATTGTCGATGGCGATGCGCTCCATCACCACCGCGATTAAAAATGACTTTTCGTTCATGGCGGGAATCTTACACGCCAATTGGGCTATGCTTAACGAATGACTGCCCGAGACACCATCATCCCCATCGCTGAAATGCGTTCGTTGCGCATTCCGGCATTGGCACCGCATGGCGTCGGTACGCCGCTGGCAGATACGCGCGGCAGGCAAATTCGCGATCTCAGAATTTCCGTCACCGACCGCTGCAATTTTCGCTGCACCTATTGCATGCCGAAGGAAGTATTCGACGCTGATTACCAGTTCCTTCCGCATGATGAATTGCTTACGTTCGAGGAAATCGTCCGCGTCGCGAAAGTCGCACACGGTTTAGGCGTCGAAAAAATTCGCCTCACCGGCGGCGAGCCGTTGCTGCGCAAAGGTATCGAGCGATTGATTGCGATGCTGTTGGAAGCGTTGCCCGGCATCGACATCGCGCTCACCACCAATGGCTCCGCATTGAAATCCAAAGCGCGCGCGCTGCGCGACGCCGGATTGAAGCGCATCACGGTGAGTCTCGATTCGTTGAACGAACAAACTTTCCGCGCGATGAACGATGTCGATTTTCCGGTCGGCAAAGTATTGGAAGCGATCAATGCCGCCGCCGATGCGGGACTCGGCCCGGTGAAGATCAACATGGTGGTGAAGCGCGGCGTGAATGATCACGAGATCGCCGATATGGCGCGGCATTTTCGCGGAACAACGCATATCGTGCGCTTCATCGAATTCATGGATGTCGGCGCCACCAATGGCTGGCGCATGGATGATGTAATTCCTTCAACCGAAGTGGTGCGCCGCATCAGCGCGGAATTTCCGTTGGTGGCGGCGGATGCAAATTACACCGGTGAAGTGGCAGAGCGCTGGCGCTATGCCGACGGCCAAGGAGAAATAGGCGTAATCTCAAGTGTGACGGAAGCGTTTTGCGGGACGTGTACGCGGGCGAGGTTATCGACGGATGGGCAGATTTTTACGTGCCTGTTTGCCGAAAAGGGCTATGACTTGAAACACCTGCTGCGGATGGGTTCGAGCGATGAGGTCATCCGTGACGCGATGACGGCGATCTGGCAGCATCGGGCGGATCGGTATTCGGAGATACGCACGAACGAGACGGCGAAGGCGCGTAAGGTTGAGATGAGTTTTATTGGGGGATAATCAAATCAAACCTGATAAATCCATGAACGAGAAAATGAAATTTCATATCGAATGCGATCAAGCAGTCGACGGTCGTTGGATCGCCGAGATTCTGCAACAGTCGACGTCCTTTGATTCGCACCGACGGCAGACGAAGCAATGAGCAAAGTTGAGACGCTTGCGTTGCGTTCCATGATGGCGATGAGATTGGTCCCAAGATGCCTTCGCGCATCGCGAAATATACTGGATTGAAACCAGAGGAATTGTAGTCAACGGTCAAACAAAACATGCACATCCCCGCCCTCCTGCAATTCCTCAAAGAACTCTCGGAAAACAACAACCGTCCGTGGTTTCTGCACAACAAGCCGAACTACGACATCTTGCGCGAGGAATTCACCGAGCTGGTGGCGGATATCATCCAGCGCATCGGAAAATTCGATGAGCGCATTCTGCATGTCGAGCCGAAAAAATCGCTGTTCCGCATTTACCGCGACGTGCGCTTTTCGCATAACAAGGAGCCGTACAAAACGCAGTTCTCGGCGATGATCGCGGAGAAAAAAGATCACAAGGCAGTGCCGGGATATTACTTCCAGATCAACGCGCAAGGCATTCTCGGCATGGGCGGCGGCGTGTACATGCCCGAGCCCGACACGCTCAACAAAATTCGTCACGAAATCCTTGCCGAGCCGGCCAAGGTTGTGAAGCTTTTGAAAGAGAAACGCTTTCTCGCGACTTTTGGTGGTCTCTCGGAAGAAGACCGTATGTTGCGCGCGCCGAAGGGCTACCAACATTTGCCGGCCGATCATCCGATGCTGGACATGATCAAGAACCGCCACTATTTTTCGTTCCTTGAAATCGATTTGAAGAAGCACAAATCGAAAGACCTCGCAAAGGAATTGGCCGGGAAATTTGAAGATCTGCACCCATTGATCGTATGGTTGCGCGAGGTGTTGGGACAGTGAGAGTCGAGTACTGGCGGGCTTTCTGGCGCGTTTTAACATTGAATGCCCCACGGGTGCTTGTGTTTCGCGAGATGAATCGCCTCAACATCCGTCGTTCCGGCGCAGGCCGGAACCCAGTCCCTTGTAATACAAATTTTTTACGGCGGGCTGGATTCCGGCCTGCGCCGGAATGACGGATTTACACATCAACCACCTGATTTCAATCTATTGTCTGCCAATGTCGTATCGCCCCACTCTCAGCCAATCCGCCCGCCCCTCCACCTTCACCGTCGATGCCTTCGACGAAACCGGTGCGCTGAAACCCACCCCCATCGCCGGCGAACATCCGCTGACGATCTACGTCGACAAGCGAGAAATTCTCACCATCATGACGCTCGGTGCCGCACCCGAGGCACTGGTGATCGGCTATCTGCGCAATCAGCGATTGCTGGAATCGATCGATGAAATTGTTTCGGTGCAGGTCGATTGGGAAGTGAATGCGTGTTCGGTCGTGACCAGAAACGGCCTGAAAAACCTCGACGAGAAAATGGCCAAGCGCACCAAGACCACCGGCTGCGGCGAAGGCACGGTATTCGGCGATTTGATGGCGGATTTGGATAACGTCACACTGCGCACCGACGTTCGCTTGAAGGAAGAAACGTTTTTCGCGCTGCTCAATAATGTTCGCCTGCATGAATCGATCTACAAGCAAGCCGGCGCGGTGCATGGCTGTGCGCTTGCCGATGGCGAAAACATTCTGACTTTCGTCGAAGATGTCGGCCGCCACAATGCCGTTGACGCCATCGCGGGACGCATGTGGCTCGATGGCATCGATGGCAGCGACAAAATTTTTTATACCACCGGGCGGCTTACCAGCGAGATGGTCATCAAGGCCGCGCAGATGGGCATTCCTTTTTTGGTCTCGCGTTCAGGATTGACGCAGATGGGCTACGAGATCGCACAAAAAACCGGCATCACCATGATCGGCCGTGCGGTGAACAAGCACTACCTACTCTTTACGGGCAAGCACCGCTTCGTCAAGCAGATCATGCCAACGATGCTGGCATGATCTGCAATGCTCAATGTTGAATGTTTAATGCTCAATGGCAGAGAACCATTCAACATTAAACATTAAGAATTCAACATTGATCACGGGAGTGATCCTCGCCGGCGGCCAAGGCCGCCGCATG
>JANOKK010000579.1:0-2964 GCA_031419255.1 Betaproteobacteria bacterium | reverse complement strand
GTGAGCCATGGATGCAACGCACCGAATTGCGCGTCGCCGTGCGAGGGCGGTGCCGAGCGCCATGCGTCGGGGCCGAGCAGCCTTAGTGTTCTCATGCTTTCAGATAGTGCTGGCGTGAACCCAGCCAGCGCGCCAGATGTTTTTCGGCATGGTCCGGTGCCTGCTTCAATAGCCACGTGGCCGCATCGCGCGCCGCTTCGAGCAGATCGATATCGCGTTCAATGTCGGCGAAACGCAGCAGCGGCGCGCCTGATTGACGCGCGCCCAAATGCTCGCCAGGCCCGCGCAAGCGCAAATCCTCGCGAGCGATCTCGAAGCCATCGGTGGATTCAAAAATGACTTTCAATCGAGCCCGCGCCAATTCACCCAGCGGGTGTTGATATAGCAAAATGCAAGTGCTGTGCGTGGCACTACGACCGACGCGTCCGCGCAACTGATGTAGCTGCGCAAGCCCCATGCGCTCGGCGTGCTCGATCACCATCAAGGATGCATTGGCGACATCGACGCCGACTTCAATCACGGTGGTTGCCACCAGCAATTGAAGCTCGTTGGCGAGGAACTTCGCCATTACTTCGTGCTTCTCGGCGGGCTTCATCCGGCCATGCACAAGACCCACGCGCACTTCGGGCAGCATCGTCGTCAGCGTTTCAAACGTGTCCATCGCCGTTTTCAGTTGCAGCGTTTCGGATTCCTCGATCAACGGGCACACCCAGTACGCCTGCGCGCCTTCCTCGCAGGCATCGCGGATGCGGTGCAACACTTCCTCGCGGCGCGATTCCGCGAGCAGTTTGGTGACAATCGGCGTGCGGCCCGGCGGCAATTCATCGATCACCGAAACATCCAGATCGGCGAAATAACTCATCGACAACGTGCGGGGAATCGGCGTCGCGCTCATCATGAGTTGATGCGGTTCCTGGATTTTGTCTGTCGCCGTCGCATTGATTTCACCTTTTTCACGCAAGGCCAATCGCTGACCGACGCCGAAACGATGCTGCTCGTCGATGACTGTCAGGCCCAATTTTGCGAATGTGACGCCCTCCTGAAACAGCGCGTGTGTGCCGATCGCGAGTTGGCTGCTACCACTCGCAATATCGGCGATGGCCGCGCGCTTTTCTTTCGCCTTCAAGCTGCCGGTGAGCCAAGTGACAGTGACACCGAGCGGCACCAGCAGCGCGGATAATTTTCGATAGTGCTGCTCGGCGAGCAATTCGGTCGGCGCCATGATCGCCGCCTGATAGCCGTTGTCGATCGCCTGCGCGGCGGCCAGCGCCGAGACAATGGTCTTGCCGCTGCCCACGTCGCCCTGCAACAGGCGCTGCATCGGATGCGGCGCGGAGAGGTCCGCAGCGATCTGGTGCCACGCGCGGATCTGCGCGCCGGTCAAGGCGAAAGGCAGCGATTTTTTCAACTGCTCGGTGATTTTGTTCCGGGCGATCAATCGCGGTGCCGATTTCGCGTCGCGTGCGGCGCGGGCTTTTTTCATCGCCAATTGTTGCGCGAGCAATTCATCGAATTTGATGCGCCGCCACGCCGAATGGGTGCGCTCAGCCAGGCTCGCGAGCGAAGCATTGGGCGGCGGGCGGTGCAGCGTCAACACGCTCGCGGCAAAATCGCCGAGAGATAACTTTTCTCGCAACGATGCCGGCAAAGCATCGTCGAATTGATGCGTGGATTCAAGCGAGGCGAGTGCTCGATCAATCAGTCGCCGCAATTGAAATTGCGAAAGCCCCGCCGTGGTCGAATAGACCGGCGTCAGCGCTTCCGGCACCGGATCACCGGCGTTGACGATGCGATAGCGCGGATGAACCATCTCGGCACCGAAGAATCCCGCGCGCACTTCGCCGAACAATCGCACGCGCTTGCCGACGGCGAGCTGCTTGACCTGGCTGCCATAAAAATTCAGAAAGCGCAGACAAATAATCTCGTCGCCATCTTTCGCCTGCACCACCAGTTGACGGCGCGGACGGTAGGTAATTTCCGTGTGAATGATCTCGGCTTCAAGCTGGCAGGCGACACCGGGAAGCGCATCGCGTACCGGTGTGATGCGGGTCTCGTCTTCATAGCGGATCGGCAAATGCAGCGCGAAATCCCAATCAAGTTTTAGATCGAGTTTGGCGAGCTGCGCGGACAACGAAGATGTCCGGCCCGCCGCGCTTTTGTCGGGCGTGGCCTTTGGGGCTTCCTTCTTGGCGGGCGGGCGGGCCAACAGCCGGTTTCAGCGTTGCGGTCGAATCAACCGGCGCTTTGCCCGGAATCGGGCGGCGTCAGCACCATCACACCCTCGATCTCTATTTCGGCCCCGCGTGGCAACGACGAAACCCCGATCGCGGCGCGTGCGGGATAGGGCTCACTCATGTAGGTCGCCATGATTTCATTGACCTTCGCGAAATGACCCAAATCGATCAGGTACACATTGACCTTGACCAGATCCGCAAGCGATCCGCCGGCGGCCTCGCATACCGCGTGCAGATTATCGAACACGCGCCGCACCTGATTCTCGAACCCCGTCACCATGGTCATCGTCGCCGGATCGAGCGGAATCTGACCGGATAGATAAACGGTGTTGTCGACCTTGACGGCCTGCGAGTAGGTGCCGATCGCGGCGGGTGCGTGCGGCGTGGAAATAATTGTTTTCATTCGCTCTTCGCTTTCAAGTCTTTGGTCGCCCCGGATTTTACACGCGTGAGCCGCACCACTTCCGGCATATGCCGAAGTTGGCGCAGGACGCCGGCCAGATGAATTCGGTTGCGCACTTCCAGCGTGAATTGCATGACCGCGTATTTCTGATCAGCCTTGAAATTCTGCTCTTCCATGTGGATGTGCGCGATGTTTGAGTCCGCCGTCGCGATCTCTGCGGCGAGCTTGGCGAGCACGCCGCGCCGGTCGTTGACCGTCATGCGGATATCGACATTGAAGAGGCGATCGATTGTCGGATCCCATTGCACGTCCACCCATTTTTCCGGA
>JANOKK010000578.1:0-1855 GCA_031419255.1 Betaproteobacteria bacterium | reverse complement strand
ATTTCAAAAGTGAAATGTCTTCCTGAGCGACGCGAAGGATCTCGTCATGACAAGATCCTTCGCGTCGCTCAGGATGACATGGCACTTTTGAAATGGAAGTGGAATTACGCGCACGTCTTGTTCATTTCTCGCGCTACACTTGCGCATGATTGTCAATCGCACACGCAACAATATTTTGAAGGCATCGGCGGCGCTTTGCGCCGCATTGATTTTGATCCATCACACTTGTGCCGCCGCAACGCTCACGGTCGGCTCCAAACGATTTACCGAATCCTATGTGTTGGCCGAAATTGTTCGTCAAACGGCCGACGCAACGGGCGAAGCAACGGTCACGCACCGTCAGGGTCTCGGCAATACCGCCATCCTGCTGGGCGCGTTAAAAGCCGGTGCGATCGATATTTACCCCGAATACACTGGCACGATTGCGCGCGAAATTCTTAAATTGGAGAGCGTGCCGCCATTGACGGAATTGAATGTAAAACTTGCGCCTCTCGGATTGGCCGCCTCGGTGCCGCTGGGGTTCAACAATACTTACGCGCTGGCGATACCGAGTGATCTTTCCCGCGCTAAAAAAATCACTCAGCTCGCGGATCTTAGATCGCACCCCAAATTGCGGCTGGGACTTTCGCAGGAATTCATCGGTCGCGCCGATGGCTGGCCGGGTTTGAAAAAAACCTACGCGCTGCCGTTTGATTCGTTGCGCGGCCTGGATCACGGCCTCGCCTACGATGCGATCGCTCAGGGCCAGGTCGATGTCATCGATGTTTATTCCACCGATGCAAAAATCGGCAAATACCGGATGACGGTGCTCACCGACGATAGCCAGTATTTTCCGCGCTATGACGCCGTGCTGTTGCACAAATCCGATCTGCCGGCGCGCGTGCCGAAATCATGGGCGGCGTTGATGAAACTCGAAGGGCGCATCAATGATGACGCGATGCGGCGCATGAATGCGGCGGCAGAATTGGAGCGGAAATCATTCGAGAACGTTGCGCGTGAGTTTTTGAGTGATGCGCCGACGACGGCGTCGGGTGGCAAATCGATCGCGGCGGAAAACGTGCCGGAAACAAAACTGGCAAATGCCGGCCACTTCTGGAATAAATTATTCGGCCAGGACCTGTGGCGTTTGACACTCGAACACTTGGCGCTGGTATTTTTCTCGCTCGCCGCGAGTGTGGTCATCGGCGTGCCGCTTGGGATTCTTGCCGCGCGAAAACGTGCAGCGGAAACGTTGATTCTCGGCGTCACCGGCGTGATGCAAACCATTCCCTCGCTCGCGCTGCTGGCGATCCTGATTCCGTTAACTGGAAAAATCGGCATCGTTCCGGCTTTCATCGCGCTCGCGGTCTACGCGCTACTGCCGATCGTGCGCAACACCCATAGCGGCCTCACGCAGATTTCGCATGGCATGAAACAAGCCGCCGCATCGCTCGGCATGACGCCGCGCATGGTGCTGAAAAATATCGAATTGCCACTGGCGCGCCCGACCATCATGGCCGGTATCAAGACTTCCGCCGTGATCAATGTCGGCACCGCGACCATCGCCGCGTTCATTGGGGCGGGCGGCTTTGGCGAGCGCATCGTGACGGGATTGGCCTTGAATGACAACGCAACGTTGTTGGCCGGGGCGATTCCTGTTGCGGTGATGGCGTTGATGATTGAGGCGGCATTCAATTGGGGTGAGCGGCGAATGGTTCCCGAGGGACTGCGAAATTTCCAGCGCCTCCACTAGCACTGGCGAGGCCTTTCAGACGAAAAGTGCTGTAAAGCCGCGCCAATGCTAGGATTTGTCATTTGGGTACTTCTATTGATACGGCGATCAAATATGTTGGATCGTCGTCCCCGCGCAGGCGGG
>JANOKK010000577.1:0-3363 GCA_031419255.1 Betaproteobacteria bacterium | reverse complement strand
AACGACCACCAGTACGTCGTTGTCGACTTCGAGCCGCACGTCGGTATAGAAACCCGTCGCGTACAAGGCTTTCAAGGCTGAGGCCGCCTTGTCGTCGTTCATCTGCTCGCCGACTTTCACCGGCAAGTAGCTGAATACGGTACCCGCCTCGGTGCGCTGCACCCCTTCAACGCGAATATCGCGGATGGTGAAGGGCTGAATGGCGAGCGCCGCCATGGAAGTCAGGGCAGCAATGAACGTTGCGGATAATCCGGCAAGCAGTCTGGAAATTCCAGGCGCCTTTGAAATGCTTGGCGCTTGGTGGGTATTGCGAAACGATTGGGGCATCAGGGATCTAACCGGTGAGGAGACGGTGAATGTCATTGTAGAGGGCGAAGGCGGTCAAGCCCAACAGCAGGGTCAAGCCGACCTGCTGGCCGATTTGCATGGTCCGGTCCGAAACGGGACTACCCTTGAGAATCTCGGCCATATAATACATCAACTGCCCACCATCCAAGACCGGCACCGGCAGTAGATTGAGTACGCCGAGCGAGATGCTGATCAGCGCCAGAAAATTGACATACGCGACCCAGCCAAGCATCGCCGACTGACCTGCGTAATCGGCGATGGTAATCGGGCCTGACAGGTTTTTCCAGGAAATATCGCCGACCAGCATCCGGCCCATCATTTTCAGGCTGAAAACCGACATATCCCACACTTTCGCGACCGCCAGCGGCATCGATTCCAGCGGGCCATAGCGCACCATGACGCGGAGTTTTGCGATCTCGGCAGTGTCGATAAGCGGTTTCACGCCGATACGCCCAAACGTCCGCCCGCCCTCCGTCACCCGATCCGGTGTGACGGAGAGATCAATTTCCCGACCGCTACGCGACACTGTGAGCGCAACCGCCTTGTCGGGATTCGCGATGATGACCTCGACAAAACTCTCCCAGCGCGCAATCGGCTTGCCTGCGACCGAACTCACGCGGTCGCCGCGCTTCAGGCCGGCCTTGTCGGCAACACCACCGGGCACCACTTCATCCAACACCGGATCGAGCTTGAGGCGATACGGCATCAACCCGACTTTGCCAAGAAAATCGCGATCAAGATCATCGGCCGTGATCGATGCCATGCTGATCTGTCGCGTGTACTTTTGACGTTCACCCGCACCGCTGCCTTTTCCATCTTCAACTTCGATTTCAACGACACCGCGTTTCACGGCCTCACTCAGAAGGGCGAGCCGCGCGTCACCCCAGGTGCGGGTCACGTAATCGCCGACCCGGGTGATCAACTCGCGCTCGGTGAAACCGGCCATCGCCGCAGGTGAATTGGCGGGCGGCACGGCGAGCAATGGCCTGTTGCCAGGCGTGCCGATGACAAACAAGGCCCAGTAAAGCAATGCGGCAAGTAGAAAATTGGCGATCGGGCCTGCGGCCACGATGAAGATGCGTTGCCAGACCGTTTTGTTGTTGAACGCTCGGGAGCTGTCTTTCGCGTCCACCCGCTCGTCGCGCTCGTCGGCCATCTTTAAATAGCCGCCGAGGGGCAGTGCGGCGATGACCCACTCGGTCTGATCCGGTCCGCGCCGCGTAAGCCACAGCGGTCGACCAAAACCGATCGAAAACCGCAGGATTTTCACGTCGCAGCGACGCGCCGCCCAATAGTGGCCAAGCTCGTGAATCGTCACCAGCACGCCGATGGCGACGATAAATGCGGCAATGGTAATCAAAACGCTCAAGGTCGGTTTCCTGAATTATTCAGCGGCGCTGCGGATCGACGGTTTGAGTGCGCGAATCGCGATACGTTCGCGCGCCATCGCACGGGCAGCGGAATCGGCCAGCATGATGTCCTCAAGTGTTACCGCCTCGGCAACTTCGGTTGCAGACATTACCTCTTCGATAACACTCGAAATATCAGGGAACGCCAATTCGCCACCAAGAAACGCCTCGACCGCAATCTCATTCGCCGCATTCAGCACCGCAGGCGCAGTGCCGCCGCGTTTGAGCGCGTCGTAGGCCAGGCGCATGCAGGGAAAGCGTTCAAAATCGAGCGTCTCGAATTCGAGTTTGCCTGCCTTGGCGAGATCGAGTGGTGAAACGCCGGCGGCGATCCGTTCGGGGTAACCCAAGGCGTAGGAGATTGGCGTGCGCATATCGGGATTGCCCAATTGCGCGAGCACCGAGCCATCGAGATATTCGACCATCGAATGTACGATGCTTTGCGGATGGATCAGCACGTCAATCTGCTCCGGCGCCGCATCGAACAACCAGTGCGCCTCGATCACTTCGAGACCCTTGTTCATCATGGTCGCGGAATCGACAGAAATTTTCCGGCCCATCACCCAATTGGGATGCGCGCAGGCTTGATCCGCCGTGACGTTAACCAGATCGGCGATGGCGCGATTGCGAAATGGCCCACCCGAGGCGGTGAGAATGATTTTTCGCACACCCACACGGGCGAGACCGGTGTGGAAATTTTCGGGCAAAGATTGAAACACGGCGTTGTGTTCGCTATCGATGGGCAGCAGCGTGGCACCATGCTCGCGCACAGCGTCCATGAAAATACCGCCCGCCATCACCAGTGCTTCCTTGTTGGCGAGCAGCACCACTTTGCCGGCGCGCGCGGCAGCGAGCGAAGACGGCAAGCCGGCAGCGCCCACAATCGCCGCCATCACCAACTGCGTATCCGCGTGCGACGCAATCATCGGCAATGCGTTGTCGCCGGAGACGACTTCGGTTGCGATGTTCATTGCGGCAAGCAGGTGCTTGAGATTGTCGGCGTGTTGCGGATCAGGCACTGCCGCGAAGCGCGGAATGAATTGGCGGCACTGATCGGCGAGCGCTTCCATGCGCGTCGCGGCGGATAGCGCGAACACCTTGAATCGATCCGGATGGCGCGCGATCACATCGAGCGTACTGACGCCGATCGAACCAGTTGAACCCAAGATGGTGATGTTTTTCATCGCATTATTATTCAACTAGGCGGCAACATCAACATCGCATACAACGCGGCCAGCGGCAGTGTGGAGGTGAGCGCATCGATGCGGTCGAGTACACCGCCGTGACCGGGCAGCAGATTGCTCGAATCTTTCATACCGGCACCGCGTTTCATCCACGACTCGAACAAATCACCCAGCACCGACAACATCGCAAGCACCACGAACAGGATAAGCAATGCCGTGAGGTGCGCGTGCATTTGCACCACCCAAGCCTGCTCGCGAAGCGTTGTGTTTGCGGTCAGATATTGCCAAACGAAAAAAAACAGCACCACCCCTACCAGCCCGCCAACGACACCTTCGATGGTCTTGCCGGGGCTGATTGCGGGGGCGAGTTTGTTGCGACCGAATTTCTTGCCCGTGAAATACGCCGCGATGTCGGCGACCCA
>JANOKK010000576.1:0-4101 GCA_031419255.1 Betaproteobacteria bacterium | reverse complement strand
GATGCCTTGTGGAGTGAATCGAAGAGACATCATACGACCGGCGCAGATTGGAGCCTCTCAAGAACGCGGATTCTCTCCATTTGCCGCGCATCAACGCGGCGAATGCACTGTTAAGATATAACCCACAGATGTTCAGCAATTTCACCCAACAACGCATCCGCGCCAACGGCGTAGAAATCCACACGATGGTCTGCGGCAGCGGTTCACCCCTGTTGTTGTTGCACGGCTATCCGCAATCGCACCTGATCTGGCACCGCGTGGCGCCGGAATTGGCGAAGCACTTCACTGTCGTCGTCCCCGATCTGCGCGGCTACGGATTGAGCGGAAAGCCGCCCGACACTGCCGATCATGCCAGCTACTGCAAACGTGAAATGGCAAAGGATCAGGTGGAGGTGATGCGCGCGCTCGGCTTTGAATCATTCCACCTTTGCGGGCATGATCGCGGCGGACGCGTCGCACACCGGCTCGCGGTCGATCATCCGCAGGCGGTGACGAAATTGATGCTACTGGATATTTCACCGACGCTGTCCATGTACGAGCAAACCAGCATGGATTTCGCACGTGCTTACTGGTGGTGGTTCTGGCTGATCCAGCCTTCGCCGTTCCCGGAAAACATGGTCGCGGGCGCACCGGAAATATATTTGAAGAAAAAAATCGGCTGGGGGCATGCGGGTTTAACGCCGTTCACCGACGAAACCTACGCCGCGTACCTATCGTATGTGAGCGACCCCGCCACCATGCACGCGATGTGCGAAGACTACCGCGCGGCCGCATCGATCGATCTGGAACACGACCGCGCCGACCGCACGGCGAATCGCAAGATTGTTTGTCCCGTTAATGTATCGTGGGGTGAATTCGGCGTGGTGAATCGCTGTTTCAAACCACTGGAGGATTGGCGGCGGGTGGCCGACGATGTGCGCGGAAAAACATTGCCGTGCGGGCACTATATTCCGGAAGAAGTGCCGGAAGCGTTGCTCACCGAGGCGCGGGACTACTTTTCCCGATAGCGCAGCGGCAATCGCGCGTCTGGCAGCACGCTACTTCCAATTTACCCGATTGAGGACTCCCATGAAGAACAATTTGTTGGAGTCATTTTTGGCAATTTCTTTCATGTTTTTCTGCGACGCCGCATTGGCTTGGCCCGACAAGGCCGTGACGATCATCGTGCCCACGGCGGCTGGTGGCGGCAACGACGGCATGGCGCGCATTCTTGCGCAGCGCCTCGCGGTCAAGTTCGGGCAAAGCGTGATTGTCGACAACAAAGCCGGCGGCAATGGCGCGATCGCGAGCGAATATGTGGCGCGCGCGACACCTGATGGCCACACAATTTTGTTTGGCTACATCGCCACCCACGGCATCAATCCTGCGTTGCAAAAATTGCGGTACGACCCGGTGGCGGATTTTGAAGCGATCGGCATGGTGGCCGAATCGCCTACGGTGATGGTGGTGAATGCCGAGGTCAAGGCACAGTCGGCAAAGGACATCGTGCAAATACTAAAAAGCAAACCGGGTTCACTCAGTTTTGCCTCGGCGGGCAGTGGCACCGCGCCGCATTTCGCGGGCGAATTGTTCAAGCTCTCGACCGGAACCGACATGCTGCACGTGCCCTACAAAGGTTCCGGCCCGGCGATGATGGATACCATCGGCGGCACCACGCAGGTGATGTTTCCGAGCCTGTTCGCGGCGAGTCCGCAAGTCAAAACCGGCAAGCTCAGGGCAATCGGCGTGGCGGGCGACAAGCGTGTCAGTGTGTGGAAGGACGTGCCGACACTCGCCGAGCAAGGCATCAAGGACGTGAGCATCAAGCAGTGGTACGCGCTGTTTGCGCCGGCCAAGACGCCGAAAGCGATTGTCGAACGCTTCAATGAAGAGCTCAATGCTGTGCTCATGGAACCGGATGTGGTCAAGCGGCTCGCGGAACAAGGCTCGGAAATCGAGTCCAGTACGCCGGCGGAATTGAAGGCGTTCGTGCAAGCGGAAATCGCACGGTGGAGAAAAGTGGTCATGACCGCGAAAATTACGGCCGATTGACGCAAAGTAGTGATTGCCATCGCGCACCCCGCGTGACCCTAATCGATGCGAAACCAACGCCCATGAATTTTTCCGATTGGATCGGACGATCCGAAGTTGTCACCGATACCGTTACACCGACGCCCTATGCGGCGATGGCGGCGATGCTGGACATTCCACCGCTGCGCCCCGCAGCCGAAACACCATTGCCGCCGCTATGGCATTGGTTGTATTTTCTGCCGCTGCATCGGCAATCGGACATCGGCCCAGACGGTCATGCCAAACGCGGTGGTTTCCTGCCGCCGGTACCACTGCCGCGCCGCATGTGGGCGGGCAGCCAGTTTGATTTTGTACATCCATTGCAGGTGGGCGACAGCGTTTCGCGCACTTCCACCATAGTTGATGTGACCGAAAAGTCCGGGCGCAGCGGGCCGCTGGTGTTTGTGAAGGTCAAACATGAAGTCCGCCGCAATGCTTCGGTCGACGTTGCGTTGACTGAATTCCACGACATTGTTTACCGCGAAGCGGTGCGCCCGGACGATCCGGTACCACCGCCGAAGCGGGCACCGGCCACTGCAGCGTGGGAAAGAAAATGGTTTCCCGACGACGTGCTGCTGTTTCGTTATTCGGCGCTCACTTTCAACGGGCATCGTATCCATTATGATCGCCGCTACGTGACCGAGACCGAAGGTTATCCGGGCTTGATCGTGCATGGGCCGCTGATTGCCACGCTTTTGCTGGAGTCCTTGCGCGCTCAAATGCCAGACGCCAATATCGCGCATTACGAATTCCGCGCGGTACGGCCGCTGTTTGATATCAATCCTTTTTCGATCTGTGGCGAGCCTTTGCCCGACGGTAAAACTTTTCATCTGTGGGCGCGCGACCATGAAGGCTGGCTCGCGATGGACGCCACCGCCACCCTTCGTTAGGCGAATTTCCATGCGACCACTTGAAGGCATTACCGTCGTCACGCTCGAACATGCGATCGCGGCACCATTTGCCACCCGTCAACTCGCTGATCTTGGTGCGCGCATCATCAAAATCGAACGACCCGGCGTCGGCGATTTTGCACGCGGCTATGACGAGCGCGTGCGCGGTCTCGCCTCGCATTTTGTCTGGACGAACCGCTCAAAGGAAAGCGTGACGCTGGATGTCAAACATCCGGAGGCAAATGCGATCCTGCAAAGATTGATTCTGGAACAGGCGGATGTCGTGGTGCAAAACCTGGCACCAGGTGCGGCGGTACGGCTGGGGCTTGGTTACGATGCGTTGTCGGCCAGGAAACCCGGCATCATCGTTTGTGATATTTCAGGCTAAGGCAATGACGGCCCCTATCGCGACAAGAAAGCCTACGACTTGCTGATTCAAAGCGAATCGGGATTTCTTTCCGTCACCGGCACTCAAGAAGAGCCTTCCAAAGCGGGGCCATCGATCGCCGATATTTCGGCCGGCATGTACGCGTATTCGCAGATCCTTGCCGCACTCATGTATCGGCAACAAACCGGTAAGGGCCAACATATCGATATCTCGCTGCTGGAGTCACTCGTCGAATGGACCACCTATCCGCTCTATTACGCCTTTGAAGGTGCCGCGCCGCCGCCACGCACCGGTGCCAGCCACGCGACCATTTATCCCTATGGGCCATTCCCCGCCGGCGATGGCAAAGTGGTGATGCTCGGTTTGCAAAATGAGCGCGAGTGGAAAGTATTTTGCGAAAAAGTGTTACGGCAGCCGGACTTGGTCACCGAGGAAAAATTTTCCAGTAACTCGAAGCGCAGCGCCGCACGCGATACATTGCGGGCAATTATCATCGATGCGTTTGCAAGTCTGACCGCCGAGCAAGTGATCGAGCGCCTTGACAGCGCGCAAATCGCCAACGCACATGTCAATGATATGCACGATGTCTGGGCGCATCCGCAGTTGAAAGCGCGCAATCGCTGGCGGGAAATCGGCACTGCGGCAGGTCAAGTGTGCGTCGATCCTCGCCGGCATCGAGCGGCATTTGGAACGGCTCGAACAGTTGCGTCCGCGTGTACTGATGGGCGAATTCGGCGGCGCCTGCGGCACGTTGGCATCGATTGAAAAAGGTGC
>JANOKK010000575.1:0-1509 GCA_031419255.1 Betaproteobacteria bacterium | reverse complement strand
CAGATTCACAAAGATTGAATGCGGGGAGACCCGCCACCGGAGATTTTATCCCAGAACGCGCCGCAATTACCCGAGCGCACACGTTCTGAAACCGCAAAATATGTCTCGCCGATCCTTTGTATAAAAATTGCGGTATTGCGGATACTTCAATCGCGCATGCGTCGCAAATGAACCGCCCTTTAGCACCTGGTGAGTGTGAAACCACGGTGCCGAGTAATCCCGATAGCGCGCCGCTGAAAATTCCGGGTAAGGCGTAAATTCAGACGCGCACCATTCCCAAACATGTCCCGCCGACGCCAGAAAGTCTGCGGAATGCGTAGCGGCGAATTCCCACTCGGCCTCGGTCGGCAATCGCCTGCCGGCCCAGTTACACCATGCTTCGGCTTCAAAGTAGTTGACCTGCATTGCCGCGAAATGGCTACCAGTTTGCGCGTTAGTCATGTCCCGTTGCTGTGGGGTGCACACGCGCCACGCATTACCGGCATCCGACCAATAGCGCGAATCGGAGTAAGCGCGAGAATCGGCGAATTCGGCGAATTCACTTGCTAACACGGGCCGCGACGCAATCGAAAGTGGCTCAACATTTATCCGGTATGCGGGCAATTCATTGTCGAATTGAAACGCGCGATTGCTCGCACCAAGGTCAATGATGCCGCCACCAAAATTGAAGTCTTTGCAGACTATCGCGCACGGCTGCCTCGCTGCGACGACGCTCGCCATCGGCAATGCAAGCGTCGCTAAAGTCATCACCAACGCTTCCGCATGCATGTCTTCGTGTACCAACGCCAATTGATAACCGTAGCGATCATCGGGCACGCTCAACGCCAATCCATCCAGTACGGTCGCGAGTGAATTTTTCATGTAGTCGAAACACTCGGCGCGCTCGGGATAGGCATTGCTCCAACGATCACGATGCGACACAGTTTGCGAATTGAAAAGTGCATCCGCGCCTCTCATGCAAGATGGCGATTGACGACCTTCGATATCATCTTGCCTCCATCGCAGGCAAAAAAACTCCGCAAACCACGCGATGTGGGCAAGTTCCCAAAGCGGCGGATTGATGATCGGCAAATACGGAAACGTGGACGGCTGCCAATACGCCGGCGGCAAGTCCGCGTAAATGGCGAGCGTATACTCGCGCTGCGCGATGAGTGCTACACAAAGCGCTTCTTTCGACGTGGGAATATCCTCCGCCGCATCCAAGAGTGCGCTATGAACCGGTATTTTTTCTACAGCCGCCGACATCAATGACTCATCCTCTGCCTGTAATTGCAATTGTGACGCCTTACCTTGCGGAGGCCAATAACGGCAATTGGCGCACGGCGCATCGCTGGCGAAAGTTACTCACGCGCCACTACAAAATTATTGTACAGAATGCGTGGCCCCTGCAGCCGGAACGTGATGTCGATGCGCTGATCGTATTGCATGCACTACGCAGCGCCACCTCCGCAGCCAAATTTCGCACTCAGAATCCCGGCAAACCGCTCATCGTCACGCTGACCGGCACCG
>JANOKK010000574.1:0-1372 GCA_031419255.1 Betaproteobacteria bacterium | reverse complement strand
ACCCGAGTGCCTCGCCGGCGGTCCGCTGGGCAGAGTGCGCGATGGCGATATCATCCGACTCGACGCCGAGGCAGGCACGCTTGAGGCGCTTGTTCCCGAGTTGGAGTGGGGGCACCGCGTACCAGCGGCGGCCGATCTTTCGCAGAACCAGTTCGGCATGGGTCGCGAGTTGTTCCAGTCGGCACGCGCGGTGGCGTTGACGGCCGAAGAAGGCGCGGGAACATTTGGAACGACGATGGAACATGTGCCGATTGTCACGCATTCATCGGCACTCGAACCCATCGCCTCGGAAGCGGAGTCATGAGTGCGATTCGAAAAATTCTCGACGCAAGTCCGGTAATGCCGGTGATCGTACTGAACCGCGTTGACGATGCCGTGCCACTCGCGAAGGCGTTGGTGGAGGGTGGCATTCGCGTACTTGAGGTAACGATGCGCACAGCGATCGCGCTGGAGTGCGTGCGGGCCATTCGTGCAGCGGTGCCGGGTGCCATTGTCGGCGTCGGCACGATTACCAATCGGGTGGATATGGATGCCGCACTTGCAGCGGGCGCCATGTTTGGCGTAAGCCCAGGAACAACGCCGGAATTGCTGTCGCATGCTGCCGCAAACGAATTCCCATTCTTGCCAGGAACCATGACGCCATCGGATGTGATGCGTGCGCTCGATGCGGGCTTCACGGCGATGAAATTATTTCCCGCCAAGCAGGCGGGCGGCGTGGAAATGTTGAAAGCCCTGGGCGGGCCGTTTCCGCATGTGCTGTTTTGCCCGACGGGCGGTATTGACGAGGCATCTGCGCCTTCGTTTCTGGCATTGCCGAATGTCGCGTGCGTGGGCGGTTCGTGGCTGTCTCCGGCAGGGCTGATTGCGAGCGCAGACTGGGCAGAAATTCGTCGCCGCGCGCAAGTGGCTTCGCTTCTCAAGAAAATTTCCTGATCCTGTCCGGGCACGCCATGACCTCAAACACTTCTCTTCCCGAATGCCGCGCGTTGGTACTGTTCGGCGCGACTGGCGATTTGGCCAAACGCATGTTGTGGCCTTCGCTGTTTGCGCTTGATTGCGATGGATTGCTGCCGAAGAAATTTCAGTTGATTGGTGCAGCGACATCAACGCTTTCGGATGACGCATTCATCGCCAAGGTAAAGGAGGCGATTCAAGTTTCTGCCAACACGAATCTTTTCGATGATGTAGCCTTTGCCGCATTTGCCGCGCGCATTCGTTACGTCGCCGTCAATGTACAGGTGCCCGGCGGCCTCGAACCGATCAAGCGCGTGCTTCAGCCGGGCGGGCCGGACGATGGCGGCGTGATGTATTACCTTTCCACCGGTCCGCAATTGTTCGGCCCGATTTGCCTCGCGTTGCGCGATGCCGGATT
>JANOKK010000573.1:0-10303 GCA_031419255.1 Betaproteobacteria bacterium | reverse complement strand
GCCGCCTACTCCCGCATCACCCGATCCACCAGCTTGATGTAGGCCGTCATTGCATCATCCTTGGACATGCCTTTCAGCTTGGCCCAGGCATCGTATTTGGCGCGCCCGACGAAGTCGGTAAAGCCGGGTTTGTCGCCCGCGACGTCGCCATCGGTGGCTTGCTTGAAATTGGCGTAAAGGCGCAATTTCAGGTCATTTCCGGGGTCAGTTTTCGCCTTGGTCACGTCTTTTGCGGCTTTTTCAAATCGCTTTTTCAGGTCGGACATTGAGTATCTCCTCCAAAGTCTTCTGCAATAAAGGGTTTCAGGGGCTTTCCACGCGGGAAAACAAAGGCTAAAGTAACTGTAACGGAATCGACGCGTCCCGGCAATTTCCTGATTTTTCCGGAGCGCGCAGGGCAAGTCGGCCACGGTACAAAAAAATCAATCTCGACATCATGACCAACATTCCTCGCATCCCCGGCATTCCATTACTGGATCGAGAACGCATGTCCGGCGTCGATACCGCCTGGTTGCGCATGGAGCACCCGACCAATCTGATGATGATTGTCGGCATCATGGTGTTCAAGGAAAAACTCGATTCCAGAAAATTGCAGAACACCATCGAGCAACGCTTCCTGGCCTATCCCCGGTTCATGCAAAAGGCGGTGCAGGATCCGACCGGCGCGTGGTGGGAGGACGACAAGAAATTCGATATCAGGAATCACATCAAAAAAGCCAAATTGTCCGGGCGCGCCGGCAAGAAAGAGCTTCAGGATTATGTGAGTGAAATGGCGAGCGTGGGATTGGATTTCACCAAACCTCTCTGGCAATTTCATTTGATCGAGAATTACCATGGCGGCGGCTCGGCGCTGTTGACGCGCATTCACCATTGCTATGCCGACGGTATCGCGCTGATCAGCGTCATGCTCTCGTTGACGGCGGACAATGCCGAGGAAAGCGTCGCCAAACCGAAGCCGCGCGAGAAAAACGGCAAAGGCAAACACGGCCACGACAGCGGGCCGGACATGGATTTCTGGACCAGCGTCACGAAACCCATGGCAAATGTCTGGTCGGGCGCGATGAAGCTCACGCGCGGGCTGGTCGAGCAGGGTTTGGAAATCGCCAAAGATCCGGCGACGATGCGCGAATTCGCCACCAAAGGCATGGAACTCGCCGATGAGCTGCGCAAAATCGCGATGATGGAACCTGATACCGCGACCCGATTCAAAGGCCGACTAAGCCGCGGTAAGCGCGTGGCATGGTGCGATCCGCTGCCGCTCGGCGAAGTGAAGGTTATCGGAAAGACACTCGGCTGCTCCGTGAACGATGTGCTGCTCGCCACGGCCGCCGGTGCTTTGCGCGATTACATGGAGAAGCGCGGCGACAAGACCGAAGGCGTTGAATTGCGGGCGATCGTGCCGGTCAATTTGCGCCCCATCGAAAAAGCCGGCGAACTCGGCAATCAATTCGGGCTGGTGTTCGTCGATCTGCCGATCGGCCTTGTCGATCCCATTGAGCGCATGCTGAAAGTGCGCGAACGCATGAAAGCGCTGAAAGGCTCCTCGCAACCGATTGTCGCCTTTGTATTGCTCTCGGCCGTCGGCATGGGGCCAAAAATTTTGCAGGATCAAATCAGCGCGCTGATTGGCCGCAACGCGACGGCGGTGATGACGAATGTGCCCGGGCCGCAAAAGCCGCTTTATTTTGCCGGTCGCGAAATCGACGAAATCGATTTCTGGGTGCCGCAATCCGGCGGCATCGGCATGGGCTTGTCGATCCTTACCTACAACGGAAAGGTGCAATTCGGCCTCATCACCGATGGCGGCTTAGTACCTGATCCCGAAAACGTCATCAACCAGTTCGCCGAGGAATTTGAACGACTGGTGATGCAGACCTTGATGGGGCCATACGGCCCGGAATTTGAAGAAGAACTCGAAAAGGCATTCGGCGGCGGGGTGACCAGCGGGAAAAAAACGCTGAAGCGTTTGCGCAAGTAGCCAACGCGCGCATGTCCGGACATCGCATCGCACAGATCGCCGGGGCGACCGGACTCACCGGCGGTCATTTGCTTGAATTGTTGCTCGCCGATGCGCGCTATTCGCGCGTGCATGCGCTGGTGCGCAAACCCGCCCTCTCCGCGCACGCGCGCTTGCAAGAACACACGTTCGATTTCGATCACCCGGTGAAACCCCCGTGCGCGGACGACGTGTTTTGCTGCCTTGGCACCACCATCAAAAAAGCTGGATCGCAAGCGGCATTTCGCAAAGTCGATTTCGATTATGTGGTTGCGCTCGCACGCATGGCGCGCGATGCCGGTGCAAAACGATTCCTGGTGGTGAGTTCGCTCGGCGCGGATGCGCGCTCGGCGATTTTCTACAATCGCGTGAAAGGTGAAATGGAATCCGCGTTGCGCGATATCGGTTTTGATGCATTGCACATTTTTCAGCCTTCGCTGTTGCTGGGTGATCGGCAAGAAGCGCGGTTGGCTGAGCGGCTGGGCATCGCCGCATCGGCATTCATTGCGCCGTTTATGCTGGGCCCGGTGCGGAAATATCGCCCCATTGAGGCGAAAACGGTGGCGAAGGCCATGTGGAAAACTGCGTGGAATGGCGAACGCGGGATACATGTTCATCCCTCGGATGAGATCGCGACGCTTGGCGCTTGATGCGAATTGTTCCATTGCTCAATTTTTGGTGCCGTCATCCTGAGCGTAGCGAAGGATCTTGTCATGACGAGATCCTTCACTTCGTTCAGGATGACAATTCTAATCATTCAGTATTGAATTAGTTTCCTTCGTCTCGAACTTCGATTCAAAATTGTAGCGAGGCTGATAGCCCAACATTCGCCGCGCCTTTTCGATGACGTAGACGCGATCAATGCGGCGCGGCAATTGCCAACCGCGGCGCGCAAACGCATGGCGTGCCCACGGATAGTGAAGGTCAATCACGTCATCGGCCACATTGAATAGCGCGCCGCATTCGGATTCCGAGAACGCGGGGGCTGCCGAGATATTGAAGATGTGAAATTGATTCAACGTTGCCGTCAACGCGAGCCAATGCGCGTCGGCGACATCGCGGATATCAACGCCGCGATGCAGGCGATAAATCGCCATCAATTCATCGGCTTCGGGAAAGCAGCGCGACATGCGCAGACACACGCATGTCAACCCGGCGCGTGACGCTTCTCGACAGGTCTGCTCGGCCGCGAGCTTGGTTTCATCGTAGATATCGCGTGCAATTGGCAGCAAATCTTCTGTGACCCACACGGCGCGATCCGCCGCTACCATCGCGGCGCCATACACCGAAGTACTACTGGTGTAAACAAAACGCGGCACACCATGTTTCAACGCGGCATTCAGCAGGCGTTTGGTACCACCGACATTGATGGCGACAAATTCCTGATCAGTCTTGGCGCCTACGTGCGGTGCATGCAATCCCGCCGTGTGGATCACGCCATCGACACCGGCGACAAGCCGATCAACCAGTGCCGAATCATTGATGCTGCCGACATGAGTGGTGCGCGGCCCGGCGACGATATCGAGCCCGAGCACATCATGCTCGGTCGAGGCGCGTTTCGCGATCGCAGCGCCAATACGCCCCGA
The DNA here is from genome assembly GCA_031419255.1 of Betaproteobacteria bacterium. GTDB lineage: Bacteria > Pseudomonadota > Gammaproteobacteria > Burkholderiales > Usitatibacteraceae > UKL13-2. The sequence goes on along the minus strand of JANOKK010000573.1, from coordinate 6,721 downwards.
TGTGCCGGTGACGAGAATCCGCATTTCGCCCTTCGACGCCTACTCTGCAACCGCTGCGACGATATCGATTTCGATCAGGAATCCGCTCTTGAATTTGTTCACCGGGATAATCGATCGCGCCGGTTTGTGCTCACCAAAAAATTCGGCGAAGGCGCGATTCACCTCGCCCCAGTCGGCAATATCGGAAACATAAATCGTTGCGCGCACAACCAAATCGCGGCGCGAACCAGCAGCGCGCAAAATGGTCTCGGCATTTTTAAGGCATTGCGTGGTTTGTGCGGCCATCCCTTCGGGCGCGAATGTCGCGGGTTCGCCCGGCACGCGCGCGAGTTGGCCGGAGACATATACGGTGCCGTTGTGAATGACGGCGGGCGCGTAATGGCCTGCCGGTGGAACACCGCCCGGTACATCGTCGGGTGATAAGCGCTTCAGGTTTGCCATGGCAATTTATCCAGATCCACGTTGCCGCCGGTAAGGATGATGCCGACGCGTTTATTTTTCACGTCGAGATTGCCTTCGAGAATCGCGCCCAGCGGAGGACAGCACGAAGTCTCGCAAATAATTTTCAACAATTCCCAGGTCATGCGCATCGCGCGGACAATATTGTCTTCGGAGGCCAGCGCAATGCCATCGACGTTGGAACGAATGATCTCAAAGGTCTTGTCGCCGAGACCGGTGCGCAAACCATCGCAAATCGTATTCGGTATCGCATCAGTGACACGGATTCCCGAGTGAAACGAGCGGTAGCCATCGTCCGCACCCGCCGGTTCGCCACCGAATACCTTTATGCCGGGATTCACACCTTTCGACGCGATGGCGGTTCCGGAAAGCAATCCACCACCGCCTAGCGGCGACATGACGATATCAAGTTCGGGCACCTCTTCCAGCAACTCCAATGCCGCCGTCCCCTGCCCGTTCATCACGCGAAAATCATTGAACGGATGCACCAGTTCAAGATTTTCGTCCTCGATCAATTTCGCCACCGCCGCTTCGCGCGCGGCGACATTCGGTTCGCAATAGACAATTCGCGCGCCATAGGCCTCAATGGCAAATTTCTTCGGCTTCGGTGCGTTGTTCGGCACCACAATCGTTGCCTTGACACCGCGCAAACCCGCCGCCCATGCCAGCGCCGCACCGTGGTTGCCCGACGAATGCGTGACCACGCCACGCCGCATCTGATCGTCGTTCAACGACATCACCGCGTTGCAGGCGCCACGCGCCTTGAACGCGCCGACCTTTTGCATGTTTTCGCACTTGAAGAAAATCTCCGCGCCGAGTTTCTTGTTCAGGATCGTGCTGGAGAGCACTGGCGTGCGGTGGATGTGCGGTTTGATGCGTTCGTGCGCGGCGCGGATGGTGGTGAGGGTGAGCTCGGACAATGCGGTTCCTTCCCAAAAAAGTTTGTCATCCTGAGCAACGCGAAGGATCTCGGCAATGTTGCGACGAGATCCTTCGCGTTGCTCAGGATGACAATTGTATTTAGTCTTCCAACTCCGCCTTCGCCATCTCAATATCCAGCACCTCCATCGCATCGCGGCCCTTCATCTTCGAGGCTTTTTCGTACAATTCCACGGCTTTGTCTTCCTGCTTGTCGCCAAACAACATCAGCAATCCATTCGCGTATTCGATATGCGCGATCGGCGATGATGGATTTAACTTGATCGCTTTTTCATAGTGCTCGATCGACGCTTCCTTGTTGGCACCATAGGTCAATTTACCCACCATGCCGCCGACTTTATCGATGATTTCCGCGTGGTAAGCGCCCATCGCGGTATGCGCCTCGGCGTGCTTCGGGTCGAGCTTCAATGCGGTTTCCAGTGCAGTTTTGATCTTGCCGCCGTAGCCTTCCTTTAACGCCTTCATCACCGAAATGCTTTGGCTGTAACGCCCTGCCGCGTAGGCGAATTGATAATGTCCATTCGAATTTTTCGCGTCTGATTTGATCAACGTGGTCGCGAGCGCCATCGCTTCCTGATACAGCACCACTTTGGCGGCATCCTTTTTTTCCAGATGATTGGCGTAAATCGATGTGGCCTTGATTTCAACGGTATGCCCCGCGCCGACCTTGGCGGCCTCGGCGAAATTGCCGGCATGGAAATGACGCCAGGCTTCCTGTAACGCGGCGTCTTTCGGCGAAGGCTCACCATCACCTTTGTGCAGCGCATCCCAGTTTTTTTTCAACGCGTCGCCCGCGTACGTGATCGCTTTTTGGTCGTGCGGATATTTGTTCCATTTGGCCATGTTGATTCTCCCAGTGGTTATTCGGTGTAATTCTCCATCAAATGCTGCAAGTGGTCTCGCGCATCGCCCAACATGAACGGCTGCACCAGCGACATGACTTGATAGACACCGCGCGACAAATGCCGCGACGGATCGGGCTCGGCGGCGTACTTGCCAGCGGGCCTGGCGCGCAGGTGCTCGAAATTCAGCCAGTACGTTGCAACCACCAACGTATTTTCAGTGAGCGCCTTGATTTCGTCACTCGTCGCGCGCATCGCCTGCGCCTCGACCAGTCCCGCGCACAATCGCTTCACGGCATCCTGTTTGTGGCCGATGATGATGTTGAAATGCGAACGCAGTTTTGCGTCGCGCGTCATCAGATCGTCGAGATTTCGGTACAAAAACCGGTATTGCCAGATGCGCTCGAACATCAGATGCAGGTAGAACCACATGTCTTCCATCGCATTTGCCGCGTCCGCCATTTCGCCAGGGCCAATATCGAATACTCGCTCGAAATCGGCAAACAAATGATGAATGATTTCGTCTTTGTTGCGAAAGTGATAGTACAAATTGCCGGGGCTGATATTCAGCTCATCGGCAATGTGACCAGTCGTGACGTTGGCTTCGCCGCGTTGATTGAAGAGTTCAAGGCTGGTGGCGAGGATGCGTTCGCGGGTACGCGCAGCGCGGGACGGGGCGGGTGGCAGTGAGGGTGGATTGACGGTGCGAGGCATGTGGCAATGATACGACGAGAGCACGGCGACAATCGTCGACCGCTGTCATCCTGAGCACAGCGAAGGATCTCGATGCAGTGGCGAGATCCTTCGCTGCGCTCAGGATGACATCAGTACTTGGGCAGGCTTCTCCCAAAGGGGACTGCTATTTACCCTCAATTCTTTTCATCCCCGCGCGGGCAACTGCCCGGTTCATCCTGAGCCCGTCGAAGGGAGAGGATGACAGGTTTTTTGATCAGGAAACTCTATATTTGACGGGCCTTCGCAGCCATTTTCGGCCTGAAACCCGCGCCCATGCTTGACTTTTTCATTCTCGGCACGTTTTGTGTCACCTACCCACCCGGCTTCGCCTCAGTTTGCCGCACATCCGGCAACCGATGGGCGATGCCCTTGTGACAGTCGATACAAGTCTTCGCGCCACTCGCCAGATCGGTCGAGTGCATCTGCATCGCGCGCTGACTTTGGCGGGTGAAGTCCATCGAATTCAGGTTGTGGCAGTTTCGGCATTCGAGCGAGTTGTTGGCTTTCAGGCGAGTCCATTCGTGCTGCGCGAGGATAAGGCGTTTATCGAGAAATTTTTCGCGCGTGTTGATGGTGCCGAAAATCGTACCCCACACTTCTTTTGATGCCTGCATCTTGCGGGCGATTTTGTCCGTCCAGTTGTGCGGCACATGGCAATCGGGACACGTCGCGCGCACACCCGAGCGGTTGGTGTAATGGATTGTCGGTTGCAATTCGACAAACACGTTGTCGCGCATCTCGTGGCAACTGGTACAGAATGCTTCGGTATTGGTGACCTCCAACGCGGTATGAAAGCCACCCCAAAACAAGATGCCCGCGATGAATCCGCCGATGGTTAGAAACCCGAGCGAAAACACTTTGCTCGGTGTCGATAGTGTCACCCAATAGCGTCGCACCCACGCTTTGAACCGCAGCCACTTGCCGGCGCTCATTTTTTGGCGGCCTTTTTGGCGGGTGTCAATGCCGCCGCTTTCTCAGCATCGACAAAGGTATTGTCCACGCGCGTTTTGACATCCATTTGCGGCACATGACATTGCGTGCAGAAGTAACGGCGCGGCGAAATTTCCGAGCGAAAATTATTGTCGCGATCCATGAAGTGCGTCACGCTGACCATAGGTGCCTGACTGTCCGGCACCCGCGCCCGTCCATGGCAGGTCATGCATTTATTGAAGCTGCGATCGACCTGATAATTTTCGATCTGGTGCGGAATCACCGGCGGCTGCATGGCAAACGCACGACCGCGGCGGATGTCGTCATTCACCATCATTGGCATCTGCGGCGCGGCGGGTTCCTTATCCAATGGTGCAATGCCGCGCAGCCCCAACGGGTGGCCGTCGCCGACTTGCGCGACGGCGGAAAATATCAGGCAGGAGAAAACGCAGGCGATAATTTTTTTCATATTGGTCCCCCTACACCGCAACAATCTTCACGGCGCACTTCTTGAAATCCGTCTGTTTGGAAATCGGGTCGGTCGCATCGAGTGTCACTTTGTTGATGAGCTGCGAGGCATCGAACCACGGCACAAACACGAGACCCGGCGGCGGCTTGTTGCGGCCACGCGTCTCGATCCGCGAACGCATTTCACCTCGCCGCGAAATCACCCGCACTTCAGTGCCGCGGCGGACGTTGAGTTTCTTCGCATCGTCCGGGTGCATGAACACGACTGCGTTCGGAAACGCTTTGTACAATTCCGGCACGCGCCCGGTCATCGATCCTGAGTGCCAATGTTCGAGCACACGCCCGGTCGACAGCCAGAACGGATATTCCGCATCCGGTACCTCGGGTGCCGGTTCATAAGGTAGCGCGATGATATTGGCGCGATGATCGGCGTTGCCGTAAAAATCAAACCCACTGCCCGCCTTGGCATACGGGTCGGAACCCTCGCGGTAGCGCCACTTGGTTTCCTTGCCATTCACCACCGGCCAGCGCAATCCCGGAACCGTGTGGTAAACGTCGAACGGCGCGAGGTCATGACCATGACCGCGACCGAATTCGGCATATTCCTCGAACAAGCCTTTCTGCACGTAAAATCCGAACGCCTTCGATTCGTCGTTCTCATATCCCGCTTCGATTTGCGACACTGGAAATTTGTTGACCGCTCCGTTGCTGAACAAAATCTGAAACAGCGTCTTGCCGCGATACTCCGGCTTTTTGGCGAGCAACTCCTCCGGCCAGACTTCTTCCATCTTGAAGCGTTTGGAAAACTCCATCAGTTGCCACAGATCCGATTTTGACTCGCCCGGTGCCGTCACCATCTGGTGCCAAAACTGCGTGCGGCGTTCGGCGTTGCCGTAGGCACCCTCTTTTTCCACCCACATGGCAGTTGGCAGAATCAAGTCGGCCGCCTGCGTGGTGACGGTCGGGTAGGCATCCGATACCACGATGAAGTTTTCGGGATTACGATAACCCGGCAGGCCTTCATTCATCATGTTGGCGGCGGCCTGCATGTTGTTGTTGACCTGCACCCAATAGCAATTGAGCTTGCCGTCTTTCAACATGCGGTTTTGCAATACTGCGTGATAACCCGGCTTGTCGGCGATGGTGCCGGGCGGCAGTTTCCAGACCTCCTCCGCCCTGGCGCGATGCTTGGGATTGGTGACCACCATGTCGACCGGCAGGCGATGCGAAAACGTCCCCACTTCGCGAGCCGTGCCGCAGGCCGATGGCTGGCCGGTCAACGAAAAAGGTGAATTGCCCGGCGTGCAAATTTTGCCCGTTAGCAGGTGAATGTTGTAGACCAGATTGTTGGCCCACACGCCGCGGGTATGCTGGTTGAAGCCCATGGTCCAGAATGAGGTCACCTTGATCTTCGGGTCGGCGTACATCTCGGCCAGAGCCTTCAACTGCGCAACCGATACACCGGAAAGTTTCGAAACATATTCGGCCGTGTAGGTCTTGACGTAATCGCGAAACTCCTCGAACGTCATCGGCGTCATATCGTTCGCTTTGGCGGCGTTTTTGGCTTTTTTCTCCATCGGGTGATCGGGCCGCAAGCCGTAACCGATATCCTCGGTGCCGCGCTTGAAGGTGCAGTGCTTCGCGACAAAATCCTTGTTCACCTTGCCGTTCTGGATGATGTAGTTCGCGATGTAATTCAGCATCGCGAGATCGGTCTGCGGCTTGAAAATAATCGGCAGATCGGCGAGATCGAAGCTGCGGTGCTCGAACACCGACAGTACCGCCACTTTCACTGAAGGCACCGAGAGTTTGCGGTCGGTGATGCGCGTCCAGAGAATCGGATGCATCTCCGCCATGTTCGAGCCCCAGAGCACGAATGCGTCCGCCGCTTCGATATCGTCGAAGCAGCCCATCGGCTCGTCCGTGCCAAAGGTGCGCATGAAACCACCCACAGCGGAGGCCATGCAATGCCGCGCATTGGGGTCGATATTGTTCGAGCGAAAGCCTGCCTTGAAGAGTTTGTTGGCGGCGTAGCCTTCCCAGATCGTCCATTGGCCGGAGCCAAACATGCCGACCGAGGTCGGGCCTTTTTTCTTCAGCGACGCTTTCCATTTTTCGGCCATGATGTCGAAGGCCTTGTCCCAACTGATCGGTGTGAACGTGCCGCTTTTATCATAGGTGCCGTTCTTCATGCGCAGCAACGGTTGCGTTAGTCGATCACTGCCGTACATGATTTTGGACAAAAAATAGCCCTTCACGCAGTTGAGGCCGCGATTGACTTCCGAGGCCGGGTCACCATGCGTGGCCACCACCCGATTGTTCTTCACCGCGACCGTCACGCCGCAGCC
>JANOKK010000572.1:0-4146 GCA_031419255.1 Betaproteobacteria bacterium | reverse complement strand
CGAGACTCTGGGGAGTAATGTCACCCAACGCAAATGGAATCGCTATCGACAGGCCTGGCTCATCGGTCCTTGAAATGCCAAACGCGCTTCGAAATCGTTCAACCGTCAAATGATCAGTATCCGGCAACTGCAATTTCTTCGAACCTGATTGGCCAAAGAAAATGTGTGGCGCATATTTGATTCCGTCCACGACATGTGTCTTAAGTACAGATTGGCCCATGAGCAACGGCGTGCGTGCCGAGTCCTCTTGTCGAATGGTCAAACCAAAGAACGTTCTGATCCGGGATGCACTTGAAAAAACCAGCTTTCCAAGACCCCACCGCCCACCAGATGCGCCACCTTTGTGCGAAGTGCCAATTCGGCGCCAAAAATCGTTGAATGGCGACATATCGGTCGAGTTATCGAACTTTCCTGAAAGACCGGTTGTTCCGAAGTCCTCTATGACCAGTATCCGCGGTCGTCTGAAATCAAGGTCATCAAGATCTAAGTCACTGGCGGCAAGGTGCGGCCTTAGACTGCTGAAGAGTTCAGAAAAATACTGTGCGTCAGAATCCTTTGCCTCGTGAAAACTAAACTTGGTGCGTACCGGCTGGCCTGAACCCGGCTGCCCAGCATCGAGGGAGTTCTGGTGTGGTTCGCGAACAATCGTCGCAACGAGCGTAACTTCATCTGTGTTGAATTGATCACGTTGCGTGACTTCCTGCTCAACTTCGTCTTCATGTTTTTCGCGGACAAGAAGTTCCATTTTCATAAACCTCCATTGAATCAAAAGATCCCGGTATTTCTCATTAATACCATATCGCCCGGAATAACACCGCCCGATCCAGTTACTTCATTTTTCACCATAAATTTCACGCGGCACTTCCCTCATCCCAACGCAAAAACAAACGGCACACAAATCCTGTGCGGTGCCTTCAACTCCGGACTCGGCGTGAAAATAAATTTCCGTGCCACTTCGATGGCCGCATCCGAAAAGCGACTCTCAAACCCCGTCTTGTCGGAAGTCGCGCTCGCGACATCGACGCTATCAATCGCGCCGCTTACCGGATCAACGCTGAGCAACAAATACACACTGCCTTGCGCACCAGTGCGTCGCGCATCCGGCGGATACCTGAGCATGCGGAGCATCGCGTTCTTGTTTGGCGCTGTCATCTCGCGGCGCAAATCGGCGGTCTGCGATTGTGAAAGCGGTTGCTCCGCCCGAACACGATCGGTACCGTCCACCATTTCGAAAAAAACGCGAAAGCTTGCATCCGCCTGCACCGGCGTGCAGCGCTTGAGCCCGGGCGCGAATCGCCATTTCGCGATGGCGTCCTTTGTCAATTCTTCAAACACCGCGTTTCTGGGTTCAGAGGTGACTGATTTTATTTCCTGCAAGCGCCCTTCTGCGCTGACGAGCACGGCTACATCGACGTAGCCCGTATTCTTGGCATCACGCTCACTGGCGGGATAAAGCGGCATGCGAAGGTCGCGCGGCTTTGGTGGCGTTATCCGACCTTCTGCGGGTATAGGCTGCACAGGCGCGGTGGCAGGTGCATCCTGCGAGAGCGCAGGCACGCAGAGCGTGATCAGCGGCAAAAAATATCCGGCAAATCGCATGCGCTGCATTGCGGCCTCCCCAAGCGTTATTTTGTCGCGCAGCAGAAAGGATGCGCGGTTAACAGTTGTTGGACTTTAGCACTTGTGGGGATGGCGTGGGGAAGTCTGGGTGGGCAGCGTGAATCGTTTTCAAAAAACGAATGCTGCCAACCTGCTTTTATTTCCAGTCAGCGACTGCTCGAGTGTGCAAGTGCCATCTTAAGATCCGGCTTGAGCAATACGATCTCGGATGGCGTCAGCATGCGCGGTTTTTTCGAGGTAGCGACCTTCTGACCGGGTAAGGCAATCGAAACCGAAACGGAAATTTTCTTTCCACCAGTTTTCAACTGTTTGGCCATGTTTGTCTCGCGGCAGAAATTTCAAGGGGCACGAATTACGTTGCTCTCGCGCATATCGGGTCAAGCTGCAATCGGCAGCGGGCGCTGAAATCGCCCGGCGACGATGCCCTTGACGGTGATGTCCTCATCCAACTCCTCCCACCGCAACGCATAGCCATTGAGACGCAGGCTGACCTTTTGCAATTGCTCAGTCGTTGCGGCGCTAAGGCGATCGAACCGATCAGCGGGAAAGCCCACTTGCCGACCGTCTGTCAGTTCTACGAAAACCGTGCGGCGATCCACCCATACACGGGCCGCAAGTACTTCCGTTTCAGCGTTGGTGGAATTCATGATATTTCTCCATCAGAAAATGGCGATGTTCAAAAACCATTCTTTCGATTTTGCGAATATCGGTTGGCGAAATGTTCACACTTCTCGCCAACACTACCGGGTCCAGCCAGAACTTGCATTCGCCGTCGCCGTTTTCAACGTGAATATGCGCGGGCTCGTTTCCTTCATCGGAATAAAAGTGAAATCGAAATGCGCCTATTCTCAGAACTGTTGGCATTTGCAGATACTACCGCTCCTACGTTCCTTAGTCTATGCACCATACGGCACCCAAATATTTTTCACCTGCGTGGCTTCGCGCAGCACGTCATCAACACATGGCAGCGCCCCAACGGTCGCCGAGACCCAGGTGCGTTTCATGTTGGCGGCACTAGCTTTCTGTACGGCGGCCTAACTATTTGGGGACAGACCACGATTTCTTGCCCGCCACCGCAAGCGAGATCTTGTTGATTTCCGCATGACGACGCACTTCGCGAATCGCCTTTCCCATGGCAGCGCGAATGCGCGCATCCCGCTCGACGTTTACGCTGAGTGTCTTTTTGCGAGTTTCAGTAGCCTTAGCCATTTTTTCTCCTGATGAATTTTGATTGTGCTGCCTTTGCCGGACAATATCAATTGCGGAATGGTGGGTGAGGAATTGTCGAAGACGCGCCATTCGTCGACGACATTGGAATAGCAGTGAACGAGATTGATCAGGCTCCGATAAAAGCGCCGCTCGATCACGTGAGTGGGTATGTCGTGCCCTCCCGCCGCGACGCGCTTTTTCACGCGCCGTTTGGCGAGTGCGACCGTCGGTAGTGCGACATAGATGAGTTCAACGTAATAGCCGTCTTTGTGTGCGCGATCAACAAGCCTCAGGAATGATTTGCTTGACAGCGTGGTTTCAAAAGCGAAGCTCTTTTTTTGTACGAGCAATGCATCAATTCGTTTCAGCATGATGCGGCCCGCCTCAAAGGCGACGGATTCAGGCGCAAATGCGGAAAGGCCCGCCACAATTCGATCGGCATTGACGAATTCGTCGATTTCAAATACTTCCGTCAGCACATATTTTGAGACGGTGGTTTTTCCTGCACCATTGGGGCGGCAAGGATGACGATGCGGGGTTTGGGCATCTTCGCCGGTTAGCGAGGAACTTGGATCCCGGCCTTCGCCGGGACGACAGTTTTGGTGGCGGCACTTTGTTCCGGCGCTACCAGGACCTTAAGCCCCATACGGCACCCAAATATTCTTCACTTGCGTGGCCTCGCGCAACACGTCATCCACATTTGGTAGCGCCCCACCCGCATCCATCACCCACGTGCGTTTCATGTTGGCGGCACTGGCTTTTTGCACGGCGGCTTGGCCTTCGGTTGAGCCGGCATACCAGATGGCATCGACGTCGTCGTGTTCGCTCAAGGTCTTGGCCAATTCATCGCGATCGCCGGTGACGATATTGACGGTGCCATGTGGCACGTCGGAGGTTTCCAGCACCTGATAAAGATCGGTTGCGGAGAGCGGATGATTCGGCGAGGGAACAATCACCAGCGCATTACCCATTGCAAGTGCGGGTGCCGCGAGCGCAACCAGCGCCAGCAACGGTTTGTCGTCGGGCATCAATATGGCGACCACGCCCATAGGCTCGTTGATGGCGAGCGTTACATTGCGATGCGGCGTGCCGTGAATGCGGCCATCGTACTTATCGGCCCAGGCGGCGGCGGTGAAAAGTTGTTCGATTGCGGCATCGACTTCAGCGTGAGCCGCGTTTGCAGATCTTCCGGTTTGCTGGGTAATGCGACGCGCGAACTCATCTGCGCGCGCGGCGAGATTTTCGGCGAGGAAGTAAATCACTTGTGCGCGGTTGTGCGCGGTGGCTTTGGCCCAGCCGTTGGCGGCAGCGCGGGCG
>JANOKK010000571.1:0-1087 GCA_031419255.1 Betaproteobacteria bacterium | reverse complement strand
GTATCAGGTAAGTCATGAGACATTTCTTGCAATTCAAGGATTTCACACGCGACGAACACGAACATCTGTTCGCGCGCGCGAAAATCCTCAAGCACCGTTTCAAGAATTACGTGCCGTATCAACCGCTGACGGACCGCATGCTGGCGATGGTGTTCGAGAAGAGTTCGACCCGCACCCGCGTGTCGTTCGAGGCAGGCATTTATCAACTCGGCGGGCAGGCGATCAATCTCGATTCGCAATCCACGCAGCTGGGCCGCGCCGAGCCAATTGAAGACACCGCGCGCGTCATTTCACGCATGGTCGATCTGGTCATGATCCGCACGTTCGAGCAGGAAAAAGTCGAGCGTTTCGCCGCGCATTCACGCGTACCAGTGATCAACGGCTTGACCAACGAATATCACCCGTGCCAGGTACTCGCGGATATTTTCACGTTTGTGGAGCAGCGCGGATCGATCACCGGAAAGACCGTCGCGTGGATCGGTGACGCCAACAATATGAGCTATACCTGGCTCGACGCCGCGCGAGTGCTCGATTTCAAATTGCATGTCGCCACGCCAATTGGATACGAGATGAAATCACAGCGCGGCGAGAAACTCGATACCAAACATCTGGAGACATTCAACGATCCGATGGATGCCGCCAAAGGTGCGCATATCGTTACCACCGACGTCTGGACGAGCATGGGATATGAGGCCGAGACGGCGGCGCGCAAAACCGCATTCGCCGATTTCATCGTCGACGCCAAGGTGATGGCGAACGCGGATCGCGACGCCCTGTTCATGCACTGTCTGCCCGCGCATCGCGGTGAAGAGGTCAGTGAAGAAGTGCTGGAAGGGCCGCAGAGCGTCGTTTGGGAAGAGGCCGAAAATCGATTGCATGCGCAGAAGGCACTGATGGAGTTCTTGCTGTTGGGGCGCATCGATTCCTGATTTTCGTGCGACAACAATTTTTTGCTATTGAAAGTGATTATGAGTGACGTAAAAAAGGTGGTGCTGGCCTATTCGGGCGGATTGGATACTTCGGTCATCCTCAAGTGGTTGCAGGATGTCTATCAATGCGAAGTCGTGACCTTTACCGCCGATATCGG
>JANOKK010000570.1:0-13810 GCA_031419255.1 Betaproteobacteria bacterium | reverse complement strand
GACGTGCCGACCACCAAAGCCATTCTCGATATGGCGACCTCAGCGAATTGTGTGATGGCACCGCAATGTGGCTTGGCACCGGGATTCATCGGCATCGTCGGTGCCCACCTTGCGAGCCAATTCGATGTGCTACGTTCGATCGAATTGCGGGTCGGCGCGCTGCCCCAGCATCCGCGCGGCAAACTCGGCTACGCGCTCAATTGGTCGCCCGAAGGCGTGATCAACGAATACATCAACGATTGCGAAGTCATCCGCAACGGTCATCCACAAATGGTGCCCGCATTGGAAGGGCTGGAGATCATTCTCGTCCATGGACTGGTGTTGGAGGCGTTCACCACGTCCGGCGGTTTGGGTACCATGTGCGAAACCTATTTCGGCAAAGTGCAGGAATTGAATTACAAGACCATGCGCTATCCCGGCCACTGCGAATTGATGCGGTTCTTGTTAAACGAGATGTACCTGCGCAATGATCGTGAACTCGCCAACAAGCTCTTGAGAAACGCGCTGCCCGCCGTCGATGAAGACGTGGTGTTTGTCCATGCCGCCGTCGAAGGCCAAAAGGATGGCAGGCTTTGTCGCGAAGAGTACGTTCGCGCCTATCCGGCCATGCAATTGGACGGTAAAAGCTGGCGGGCAATTTCGTGGACGACGGCTGCGAGTATTTGCGCGGTCGTTGAAATGGTGGCAACGGGAATGTTGCCGAATCGCGGATTTATCAAGCAGGAAGAGATCCCGTTCGATAAATTCCTTGCGACGCAAAATGGCGCACTTTATCGGGGTGCAGAAGGGGTCGCTGCGGGGCCGGTATTTAATGCGTCAGCGTCGTAAAATCGCCAAAATTACCATTCATCCCAAAAAAACAATAAAAAATACTTGTAATTAAATAGTTACGGCGGTAATCTTATAAAACACTTGCATTGTTCATGTGGCAAAAGAATGGTACTCGTGACAAATTTACCGCCCATCTGGGCGACGAACGGTTTGCGTAACAAATATTGACAAAAAATGCGCCATATCAGTGACTCGGTTCACATATTGAAGATTGCAATTGAGCTATATTGCGACCGTGCGGCGAGTGGGCAAAGACCTTCTGGCCACTCGATCCTTCGGGGTTCCCCAAAAATTCACTATTACTGCTAGGAGTTACAAATGAAGAAGCTACTTATCTCGGTCGCCATGGCATCAATGTTTGGCGCAATGGTCTCACCGGTGATGGCCGCCACGGCGTCCAATAATTTCAACGTGTCGGTCACGTTGTCGTCGCAATGCCGCCAAACCAATACTGGCACTCAAACCGTCGATTTTGGCACTTACACCGCGTTCCAAGCGGGCGCACAAGCCTCCGTAGCGAGCGCAAGCTTGGCCTTTGAATGTACCCGCGGCTTTTCCCCCGTCTCGACTGCATTCGACACCGTACTTGCTGACAGTACGGCAGCAGGCGTAGGTGTGGTTCAGGGCCTTCAATATGCCCTGACTGCCGCCGCGCCGGTCAACGTCGCCGGTACCGCCGCATCGTCGGCAACCATCGGCACGGGCGACACGAAGACTTACGTGGTGTCTGGCACCATGCCCGCCCTTCAGGCTGGTGCCTGCGCCGCCGCAACCTGCGGCCCGACGGCTCAGCTTCGCACCTACATCCTCACGTTCTAAATCGGCGAGGATGCAAACGCAGCATCTCAATCGTTCCCGAGCATGCGCGCCGTCCACGCATTCGCGTGGCGGCGCGTTGGCGCTGAATGCAGGCCTTGCGCTTGCGCTGGGTCTATGGACGATGGAGGGTTTCGCTGCGCAAGCAGGTAATACTTTCGAGGTCCGCGTCAGTCTTCAACAGACCGCAACCGTTCCTCCGCCCATTCCGACGCCGCCTCCCGTCCCACCCGGTCCGACTCCGAATCCTCCCCCTGTACCTGTGCCTCCCGGCCCAGGTGGTGGCGGCGGCAACGCGGGCATCGGCAACGGCCTTTGCCTGAATACGACGAGTGCGGACAATTTCGGTGCCCGCGCCACCGTCGTTTGTTCGACCGGCGCGCTGGTCGATCTTGCCCCCGGTCGCAGCAACAATCCGTGGATTCCGATGCACGGTGGTGCCTTTCGCTATGTCACGCAAGTGTTCTGGAACGGCGACTGGATAGACAGCATCGACGATTCACCGGGATCCGGCACCGTCACTTCGTGGCGTCGGGTGAATCTCGCGAACCGTGAATATCTTGAAATAACTGTTGGCTGGTGAGGCTTTGAAACCACCCGAATTGTCGTACTTTCGATCTCCAAAAATGACAATCGCCGGCAGCGTTTTAGCGCTGTCGGCGATTGGCTTTCCGGCGGTCGCAGGCCAGTTCGCGGTGAGCCCCGTAAGGATTTACATGGAACCGCGGGATCGCGCGACCGCGATCACCCTCACCAATGAGGGCGACGAAGAGATGGTGCTTCAGGCGGATGTCTACCTATGGAAACAAAAACCGGACGGCGAGGACGACCTCACGCTGACCGAAGACGTATTCCTGTCGCCGCCGATCATCAAATTGGCGCCCAAGGCCCGCCAGGTGGTGCGCCTCGCGATGTTGAAGCCACCCAAGTCCGGGCCGCAACTGACCTATCGCATGATCGTGCGCGAGGTTCCGGTCGCGAAACCGGTCGACAAAACGGTGCAAGTGCAGATTGCCCTGGCGTTCTCTCTGCCTGTTTTCATCACCCCGCCCAACGCAAAACGCGAGCTTGGCTGCGTGGTTGAGCGGGTCGCCGCGGACACGACGCGCGTGGTGTGCGAAAACACTGGCACCGCCTACGCGCATCCGCGCGAGTTTGTGCTCACCGGCGCGAAAGACGAAAAACTGGCCAGCCGCGATTCGGGCGGATACATCCTGCCCGGCATCAAGCGCAGTTTCGAGTTGAAGCGATCAGATGGCAATATTCCGGGCGGCAAAGCCAAACTGGCGGCCCGATTCGACGACGGGCAAAGCCAGACATACGAAGTAAACGTTCCGAATTAAATGTATCGTGGGCCGCCCATTCCACCACTGGCTGATCACGGCGGCCCTTTGCGCTTTGGTGGCAGGCGCATCAACTAATAGCGGCGCGGCACCATCATCGACGACTACCAGTCAAGCTGATCAGCCCGTGCGCCGGCAATGGATGAATGGCGCATTGGTATCCTGGCAACCCGTTGCCGTGACGGCTCGCGCGGACAGCGCTTCCGAACGGTCTGCCGTGGATCCACCCTCTCCACCCACCCCACTCACTTTACCCGTATCGAATTTCGCGCCGCTCATTACGACGATCACGCCGCCTGCCGCACCGCCTGGGGCCGACAAGAAGTCCGCTGTCAACACAGCACCTGCTCAATCGACCACACCAAACTCTGGCGCATCACCGGCAACGTCCGCTGGACAAAAGCACGCAACACGCGCGAGACCCGCCGCGTTTGTCATGACAACATCCATTGCACCTGCGGCCCCCGCGTCGAATTTCGCGCCACTTTTCACCACCATCAAAACGGTCGCACCGGCTTCGGCACCGCAGGATGGCGGAAAGAAACCCACGGTAACGGCCGCACCGGCTCAGGTTTCAGCGCCCAATCCTGTTGCATCGCCGGTGCCGCCCTCAACGCAGAAACCGGCGGCAAGTGAGAAACCCGCCCCGATCATCGCGACGACATCCACACCACCACTCGCGAGCACCGACCGCCTGTTGCCGTTTGAAGTCACGGTTAACGGTGCAAAGAGTGGAACGTGGTTGTTTCTCGAACGCGCCGGTGTCATGCACGCCCCGCGCGAAGCGTTCGATGAATGGCGCGTGGAATTGAGCCCCGGCGCGCCGACGGTCGAGTTCAAAGGCCAGCCCTACACACCACTGACGGCGGTGTCGGGTTTTCGCTCGAAAGTCAATTTCTCCAACCAATCGGTCGACTTGTTTTTTTCGCCGGAAAACTTCTCGACTCTTCGCATGACCAAAGAACTCGTCAAACGGCCGGTGGTAAGCCCGGTATTGACCAGCGTTTTCATGAATTACGATCTGAACTACGCGGCGTCGGCGTTTCGCGGGGCGCCGTCCACCAACGACTTGGGCCTGTTGGCCGAAGCCGGACTCTCGACGAATTTGGGGATCCTCACCAGCAGCCATGTCGGCCGCAATATGCTGAGCAACAAAACCCTGGGCAACCCCAATTCCTGGTTGCGGCTTGAAACGACCTTCACACGCGATTTTCCCGACCAGAACCGCACGCTGCGAATCGGTGATACCACCACCCGCGCCGGCATGTGGGGGCGAAATTCCTACTTCGGCGGCATCCAGTTCGGCAGCAATTTTTCGTTGACGCCGGGATTTATACGCCAGCCGCTACCGGTGCTGAGCGGTGTGTCGGCCGCACCGTCGACGGTGGAGCTGTACGTAAACGATGTGTTGCGCCAAGTCTCATCGGTCCCGACCGGGCCGTTCGCGCTCGACAATTTTCCCGTCATGTCCGGCGGCGGCGAAGCGCGGCTGGTGGTGCGCGATATTCTCGGCCGTGAAACCGTCGTCACGCAATCGTTCCTGACCAGCGCGCAGTTACTCGCGAAGGGTCTCAACGATTGGAGTCTGGAGGCAGGCACTTTGCGCAAAGAACTTGGCAACGCGAGCAATCGTTACGGCGTCGGATTTCTCTCCGGCACTTGGAGCCGCGGTGTCAGCAGCGGACTCACGCTCGAAGGCCGCGCGGAACTCACGCGTCGCCTCCGCAGTGCCGGACTCGGCGCGGTGGTCGCGCTGCCGGGGCAACTTCTCGGCAAGGCGGCGTTGGCTGCGAGTGATGAAACAAGCCTTGGCCGCGGCGGACATTGGTTGCTCGGTTTCGATCGCCAGGGATTGCGCAACAGCGCATCGTTTGAAATACGCGGTGCGTCGCAAAAATTTCGCCAGCTTGGATTGGAGGCGGGCATCAAGCCTTACAAATTTCAAGTGGCGGCCAATTGGTCCGCCGCACTGGACAATGGTCAGTCGTTCGGCCTCGGCGTGGCCAGCATTTCGCAATTCGACAACACGCGCGTGACCACGTTGTCGGGAAATTACTCGCTGCGCGTCGGCGAACGCAACAATCTCAACATGACCGCAAGCCGTGCCATCGCCGGCGCCACCGGCAGCGCCATGGGTCTCATGTTTACCATGCCGCTGGGCGGCTCGCGTTTGTTGAATAGCTCGATCAGCCGTCACAACGGCGGTACCGATGCATTCGCGTCCTACCTGCAGAACCCGAGTCCGGAAAACGCACTGGGATGGCGGCTGCTCGCCGGCGCGCAAGCCGACAATGCGCGCGCCGAGGCCGGCAGCTACTACAGCGGACGGTTCGGTGCCGTCACCGGCGATGTGAGTGCCTCACGCGACCAGAAGGCCATCCGGCTCGGCGCCAACGGCGGCCTGGTGTTCACCGACGGCCACTTTTTTCCGACCCGGCGCGTTGACGAGAGTTTCGCAGTCGTCGAAGTGGCCGGCTACGGCAATGTCGGCATCGGCATCGGCAGCAACGTGCTGGCGCGCACGGACGCCAATGGCATCGCATTGGTGCCGCGTTTGAATCCGTATCAGAACAACTCGATCCGTCTCGACCCGCGCGAACTGCCGTTGAATGCGGAAATCGAATCGATCGAGCAAATCGCGGTGCCCGCATGGCGCAGCGCCGTCAAGGTGGTGTTTCCGGTGCGCACCGGCCGGGGCGCGCTCATCAAAATCAATTTCGACGACGGCCAGCCCGCACCGCCCGGTGCCACCGTGAGGATCGACGGCGACAAGCAGGAATTCTATGTGGCGCGGCGCGGTGAAGCGTTCGTCACCGGATTAAAGCCCGTCAATCGGCTGATTTTGCATTGGGAAAACCAAAAGTGTACGTTCGACGTAAAGCTGGGTGCAAACGCGCCCGATGAAATTATCCGCATGGGGCCGATCCTGTGCAAAGGAGTCAAACGATGAAACAGTTCTTGGGTCGCGCATTCATTGCCGCCGCGCTTCTCGCCACCGCGGCGATTGCGGAGGCCGCGATTACCTGCACGTCGATCACCTCGACCGGTTTTTCCACTGCGTTCAGCGGCACCGTACCGCCGAATAACATCACGCCGGCGTTTTTTACGGTGACGTGCAATCGCAATTTGGTAGGTGATCCATTGACCGTGACTTACAACGTCGGCGTAAACAACGGTCTGAATCCGGCCGGTGGTGCCAACCGGGCCGTCTTGGCCGGGAACTTCGTCAGATACGAGCCCTATAAAGACAGCGCCTGCGCCGGCACCTTGTGGAAGAGCGCCGGCGGCAACCGCATCACGGACACGATGACCTTAAGCGGCCTTGTTGCCACGCAGAAAAACTCATCATACTGGGGCTGCATCGTCTTGTCGGCGGTTGTGCCCGCAGGCACCTACACCGATAGCGTGACCATGACCCTCACCTACCCGGGCGGCTCGATCGGCAATACTTTCCCGGTGAATATCGCCACACCCTCCACCTGTGCTTTTGCCGCCCCGACCACACTATCATTCACCTATACCGCGTTCGGCCCGGCGGCAACGGCGAGTGTTTCTTTCAATCCGACCTGCACGATTTACCTGCCGTATTCGATGGCGCTCGATGCGACCGTTGGGGTGGTGAATGGGCTTCAGTACAACCTCGCGCTGAACACCGTCAATTCCGGCGGCTCAAGTCCACTCGCCAGCAGCGGCACCGGTGCCGCGCAGACGTTTTATGTCAACGGTACCATGCCAGCCTCACAGGCGGGCACCTGCGCAACCGCGTCGTGCGTCGGTGCGACCAGCACGCGGACGTTGACGATTACGTATTAGGGATGCGGAAATAGTCAATATCCCTTAGTAGCCTCGGCTGCGGTCGACGACGCCTTCAATGGGTTGACCGCTTTCCATCGCGCGAATTTTTTGCGCGATTTGCGCCGCACTTTTCTCGACCAACGTGATCGCCGCGATATGCGGCGTGACGGTGATTTTGGGATGATCCCAAAATTCATGGCCAGACGGCAGCGGCTCTTCGCGGAAGACATCCAGCGTGGCACCCGCCAAGTGACCAGTGGCCAGCATCGCGAGCAGATCGTCCTCCACCAAGTGTTCGCCGCGCGCGACGTTGATCAAGATGCTCTTCGGTTTAAGTCTGCCCAACGTGCGTGCATTGAGAATGCCTTCGGTCGCCGGCGTCAGCGGCAACACGCACACGAGCACGCGTGTGTCGGCGAGGAATGCGTCGAACTGTTCCGCGCCGGCGTAGGTGGTGATGTTCGCCAGCTCCTTTGGCGTTCGCGACCAACCTTTCACCGGAAAATCAAATCCCGCAACTGCGCCCGCTACGCGCGCGCCAATCGCACCAAGGCCCATCACCCCGACCTGCCAATTCGCGCGATCGAGCGCGGGCAACGTCTTCCATTTGTTGTCGCGCTGATGTGCCTCGTACTCGGCGAATTCGCGCGTGTGGCGAAACAGCGCGTGACAAACATATTCCGCCATTTGCGCCGACATGCCGGCGTCGTTCAATCGCACTACCGGGATGCCCCTCAGCAAACCATCGACATGGGGAATCCGCAATACGCGGTCTGCACCGGCACCAATGTTGAAGACGGCCTTCAATTTCTGCTGCGGCGCGAACAATTCGGACGGCGGTGCCCAAACGACAGCGTAGTCGGCCTGCTGATCGGCAGATTGCGGCGACCAGGCCCAAATGTCGGCGCTGGGCAAATTTGCGGCAAGACTATCCAGCCAGGGCTGCACTTTTTTTCCGGGCGAGTAAAAGACGATTTTCATTGATTCGCGGTCATGTCAGTTTGGTTTGTCGGTCTCTCGTCATTCACGGTCAACATTATCAATCGTGGAGTGGTCTCCCTAAAATCCACAATGACATAATGCCATTCATACAAACCGCCCCAAAACCGGATCCGCCCGATGATCGAATTCAACCTTTCCGCCTTCGAAGCCCGCGTGCTCGGTGTGCTCGCCGAAAAACAATTTCTCACGCCCGATGTCTACCCGCTCTCGCTCAACGGCATCGTCAACGCCTGCAATCAACTGAGCAACCGCGATCCGGTGATGAGCCTCGGCGAAGAAACGGTGGAAGCGTGCCTGAAACGTTTGCAGGAAAATCACGTCGCGCAAGCTTACTATCCGGCAGGCAGCCGTGTCGCAAAATATCAACACATGATGCGCGAAGTATTTGCGCTGGACGATGCGAAGCTCTCGTTGATCACGTTGTTGTTGCTGCGCGGCCCGCAGACCTGCGGTGAATTGCGTGGTCGTACGGCGCGCATGTATCCGTTTGCGTCAATCGAAAGTGTCGAGCGCTCTCTCAATGATCTTGCCGGGAACGAGCCGCCACTGGTCATGCAGCTTCCGCGGGCACCCGGCACCAAGGAATCGCGCTGGGCGCATTTGCTATCCGGCGAAATGGCGGTGGAGCGGCAGGAAATCGCAACTGGCATGAATGTCGGCAGCGGCGTGTTGGAAGGTGCCGGCGATGATCGCGTCGCGCGGCTTGAGGCGGAAGTCGTGTCGTTGCGACGGGAGGTCACCTGGCTCACCGAGGAATTGGCGAAGTTCAAGAAGCAGTTTGATTGATCGGACGCTCACGAAAGTTGGGAATACCGAATCGCCATTGTCCACCACCAAAACAATTTTCACGCTACGCCGACATCAAATCCACACTCGTCCGCACGGTCCCTGCCTTCTCATGGCGAATCACCAAATCGATCTTCCGATTTTTCGTCGCGCATTTTCCAACGTTTACCACCCACTCCAGCTTCACCCGATCCGCCGTCGGTGTGGTGTCGGTCCAGAAACTCATCAACGTGTGTTTGTAGGCACGCCCTTCGAGTTCTCCCGCGATTTCACGCGCGGCACCTGAGACCAGCACTGCACCTTCCGGCAACGTGATCTCGCCGACCACGCCGCGCGCAAGTTTGCGTTGCTGCGCGCGCTTGGAGACATACGAGGGAAGGTAGCCGGTATTCTGCACGCCGACCTCAACGCGCCAGTTGTCGCCGCCGATGTGTTCGGCCTTCGCATGCGCGAGTTCCAGCCTCGGTGAAATCAACGTATTCCAGATCAACCAATCGGGAAATTTGGCAATTTCTTTTTCGAGTAGATGCGGCGGCGGATTGCGGAAAGCATAGATTTTGTCCCAGCCGCCGATTTCGATTTCGCCCAATTGCGGGTGATTGTATTTGTACCAATCGATGTAGCCCTTGCCCGCCAATTCCTTATCCGCCCACGCCAGCATTTTCAAATCGTCTTCCACCGGATGATCGCGGAACCAATCGATATATTTGTATTCCTTGATGCCGGCCTCGCGCATCGGGCACCAGATTTCGATGGTCCATTCGTACAAACCAAGATGCTCGTAAATCCAATCGAAGGTGCCGCTGATCACGTCCTTCGGGTGATAGCGAAACTCGTGATAAACGCTGATCGCCGGATAGCCGGTGATCTCGGTACCCTTTACGCCCTGCTCCTTGTAAATCCACAAATCCTCGGCGGGCATTTCGTCGTCGGCGAGCGTTGAAAATGGCCGCAACAACACGCCACTCCAAGTGTGAAACGAAAGGCCGCCGGTGATGTTGGAATGGTGCGTAATGAAATGCACCACCGCGCGCACTTCGGGTTCGGAAGTCGGATACGGTCCGGCACCCACTTGCTCGAATTCCTGACGCCATCCTGCCGGAAAATTGCGATTGAGATCGAGGCCTTGTTTGTCTTTGTTGACCTTGATCGTGAAGCCATCGTAATCGCGCATGTTGCCTTCGGGCAGCATGCGGTAGTAGGTGCCGCCGGTCTCTGTCGGATCGCGCGCCACCATCAATCGCGGCTCGGTCGCGTGGCATTTCCAGTTGCCGTTGGTGTCTTTGATGCGCATCGACAAAATGCGACCGTCACCGTCCACGTCTTCGATATCCAGACCTTCGACATGTTCCTCATCGAACGGATACGGGCGTGTGGACGAGCGCACGATTTTCGGCGTGTCCCGCATCGCCCATTCCGCTCCGTCCGGATTGATGCGCGGGCAAATGTACATCGCGCGCGTATCGAGACAGCGTGTCACGTCTTCGCGCTTACCGTATTGCTTGGTGAGCGTATCGATCGAAAATAACGCGGCAGCACCACCGGCCAGTTCGCTCGCATGGATGTTGGCATCGACCCAATAGGCGGGTTTATCGGAGGCGGGGCCGGTTTTTTGATGGGTCGCGGTGATGACCCAGATGTCTCTGCCCTCGTGGCTTTTGCCGATACTTTCGATAGCGAGCAGATTGGGAAATGTCTTGACGAATTGATGGAGGATTTCGGTGAATTCGGTGTAGCGGTAAAAACGGTTGTATTGGATTTTCATGTCTTTTCGTTATCTGGATACTGCACATTGAGGCGATTCGGCGCACTCCTCCCTTTAAAAGGGAGGGTGGAGCAGGGGTTTCGAGTGGCATGCCACTCGCCTGCGAAACGGTATTCCGATGTAACGGAATACGCGGCCTGCAAGGTGGGAGGGATTTACGGTGGTTGATTCGAGATATGACGTTTCATAAGGCTTCATCGGCATTCCAAGCACCGCAAATCCCCCTCATTCCCCCTTTAAAAAGGGGGATGTCAAAAAGCCTCACTCCGCCACCGCTTCCGCATATTCCTCCATCGGCGGACACGCACAAACAAGATTGCGATCACCAAACACATTGTCCACCCGCGCCACCGGCGACCAATATTTGCGCGACTTGAGCGATGCCACCGGAAACGCCGCTTGCTCGCGTGTGTAATCGTGCGCCCAATTTTCCACCAGCAACATTGCCGCCGTATGCGGCGCATTTTTGAGCGCATTATCCTCGGCATCGGACTTGCCGGATTCGACTGTGCGGATTTCTTCGCGGATGGAAATCATCGCGTCGATGAAGCGATCGAGCTCGTATTTGCTCTCGGACTCTGTTGGCTCCACCATCAATGTCCCTGCGACCGGAAAGCTCATCGTTGGCGCGTGGAAACCATAATCGATCAGGCGCTTGGCGATATCTTCATTGCTGATGCCGCAGGCGTCCTTGATGGGGCGGATGTCGAGAATGCATTCGTGGGCGACCAAGCCATTCTTGCCGCTGTATAGCGTCGGGTAATGCCGCGCGAGCCGTTTGGCGATGTAGTTGGCATTCAATATTGCGATCTGCGTGGCACGCGTGAGCCCCGGCCCGCCCATCATCATGATGTACATGAGGCTGATCGGCAGAATGCTCGCCGAGCCTTGCGGTGCGGCTGACACCGGGCCGACTTTGTTGTCCGCAGCCATCGGGTTGCCCGGCAGAAACGGCGCCAGATGCGCACGCACACCCACGGGGCCCACCCCCGGCCCGCCGCCGCCGTGCGGAATGCAAAACGTTTTATGCAAATTCAAATGCGAAACATCGCTGCCAAATTTGCCCGGTCGCGCGGTGCCGACCAGCGCATTCATGTTGGCGCCATCCACGTACACTTGCCCGCCCGCGGCGTGAATCACGTCGCAGATTTCGGTGATGGCTTCCTCAAAAACGCCGTGCGTTGAAGGGTAAGTCACCATCAGCGCCGCGAGGCGATCGCGATACTGTTCGACCTTGGCCTTGAGATCACTCACGTCCACGTTGCCCTGCTCATCGCACGCCACCGCCACCACGTCCATGCCGCACATGTGTGCCGACGCCGGATTAGTGCCGTGCGCGGAAGTGGGAATCAGGCAGATGTCGCGGTGCGCCTCATTGCGCGATCGGTGATACGCGCGGATGGCGAGCAGGCCTGCGTATTCGCCCTGCGCGCCGGAATTCGGTTGCAGCGAAATCGCGTCGTAGCCGGTGATTTCGCAAAGTGCTTTCGATAACATCTCGACCAGCTCTTGGTAGCCTTCCGCCTGATCGGCAGGCGCGAACGGATGCATGTTGCCGATTTCTGGCCAAGTCACTGGAATCATTTCGGACGTGGCATTTAATTTCATGGTGCAGGAGCCGAGCGGAATCATCGAGCGATCCAGTGCCAAGTCTTTATCGGAAAGGCTGCGCAGATAGCGCAGCATTTCGGTCTCCGAATGATGCTGGTTGAAAACCGGATGCGTAAGGTAGGCGGATTTGCGCTGCGAACTTTCCGGCATCGCGCACACAAAACCGGCATCGATTTCGGCGATTGTGACCGGCGCGTCGGCGTTGTTGAAAATGTGCCAAACTTTTTCGATGTCTTCCCGCGTGGTGGTTTCATCGAACGAGAGCGAAATGATTTCCTCGTTCACCTTGCGAAAATTCACGTCATGGCGAACACCGCATTCCATGATGCGATCAGTTTGATCGCCAGTCTTCACGATGATCGTATCGAAAAAATAAGGCAGCGGGCAATCGAATTTTAGTTTCCGCAATCCATCGCGCGCAATCACCGTGAAACGATGCGTGCGTTCGGCAATGCGTTTCAGCCCTGCGGGGCCGTGATATACGGCATACATGCTCGCCATCACCGCCAACAAAACTTGCGCGGTGCAAATATTCGAGGTCGCTTTTTCTCGGCGAATATGTTGTTCGCGCGTCTGCAACGCGAGGCGCAATGCCGGGTTGCCCATCGCGTCCTGCGAAACTCCCACGAGTCGCCCCGGCATGTTGCGCTTCAGTACATCCTTGCACGCCAGAAACGCCGCGTGCGGGCCACCGAAACCCATCGGCACGCCGAAGCGCTGCGCGGAGCCGACGACGATATCCGCACCCCAATCGCCGGGCGATGCGAGCACCGTCAACGCCAACAAGTCGGATGCCGCAATGAACAGCGCGCCCTTCGCATGTGCCTGTTCCACGAAGGCGCGCATGTCATGAATGGTGCCGACGGTTGAGGGATATTGCGCGATCACGGCAAAATAATCGTGCTCGTTCATCAGCACCGGTGCCATGCCCACTTTGACATCAATGCCCAGCGGTTCCGCGCGCGTTTTCAATACCGCGATCGTCTGCGGATGGCAATCGCTTGCGACGATGATGGTGTTGCTTTTTGATTTGGCGCTGCGTTTGGCCAGCGTCATCGCCTCCGCCGCAGCGGTAGCTTCATCGAGCAGTGATGAACCGGAAATTTCCATGCCGGTCAAATCGCAAATCATGGTTTGAAAATTCAGCAGCGCTTCCAAGCGACCCTGCGAAATTTCCGGTTGATACGGCGTGTACGCGGTGTACCAGGCCGGGTTTTCAAGAATGTTTCGCAGAATCACGCCCGGTGTATGGTTGCCGTAATAACCCTGGCCGATGTGGCTCTTCAACACTTTGTTCTTGCCGGCGATGCAGCGCATGTCGGCAAGCGCTTCCGCTTCAGACATGGCGGCAGGCAAATTCAGCGCTGCGCCGCCGGAAATCGATGCGGGGCGAATCTGATCGATCAGATCCTCAAGCGAAGCGGCACCGACGACCTTCAACATTTTCGCAATGTCCGCGTCATCCGGGCCGATGTGGCGGGCGATGAATTCGTCGTGGTTTTCGAGTTGACTTAGCGTACTTGGGGCGTTCGTGGTCATGCGGATTCCATTCATTTCAATTCAAAAAACTTCAAGCCGCCTTCACCACCGCTTCATACGCCGCCGCATCCATCAAGCTATCGGTGCCGGCCCCCGCCGTCGGTTTCACTTTGAAAATCCACGCGGCGTAGGGGTCGCCGTTTATTTTTTCCGGGTTCGTATCGAGCTCACCGTTGAACGCGGTGATCTCGCCATCGATTGGCATGTACACGTCGCTCGCCGCTTTCACGCTTTCGACGACACCCGCGGTGTCGCCTTTCGTGAGCGTCTCACCGACTTTGAAATCGCCGCAAAACACCAGGTCGCCCAGCATGTCCTGAGC
>JANOKK010000569.1:0-4216 GCA_031419255.1 Betaproteobacteria bacterium | reverse complement strand
ATGTCGAGCAACTGCGTGTCCGGCGTCACAGATTGAATATTCACAAACGCCAGGTCATCCTTGACCCAGAAACCAGATCGAAATTGTGTGGCCACCACGCCGGGTGCTGCGGCCATGCGCATGCGCTTTGCCGTCGCGTCGGCGACGGGTGCGACAAATTCGGCGAACAACAATGTCAGCACTGAAAATACCAGGCCGATCAGCGTCGTATATGCCGCGAGGCGCGCAAGCGACAAGCCCGAAGTACGCATCACCGTCAATTCCGATTGCGCAGACAAGCGGGCGACCGCAAACAATGTTCCCATCAACGCCGCCGTCGGAAATATGACGGCGACATGCGAAGGCTGCGACAACAGCACAAAGGCGAGCACCCTCGACAGGCTATGATTGGATTTGGTCAAGTCTCCCAGTTCGCGGATTAAATCGAACAGTGCGAACAGCGCCAGCAGGGCAACCAGCAGCAGCAACGTGGCGAAAAAAATTTCCCGGGCGAGGTAGCGAAACAGGGTGGACACGTTTGGGTGGAATATCCATTGAAGGCATCCGCCGGGCGACGGTTGTCGCATTCTACCGATTCGCCACGCGCGGTGCGGCGCAAACCACTGGCGTGGCGTGAATCCGCCGATACGCGCCAAAAATGTTGCGCCGCAATATTCGACTCAACTTTTAACCTCGAGAAAAAACCCGCTTGCGCATTCGGGTTTTCCCGACTATCAGTGGGCCCACGTTGACGCCTATGATTGGCTCGACGGGCGCGCATTTGTCACACATTTGCCATGGTTCGTCCACATCCAATAGCAGTCAAAACAGGAGGGGAAAAATGCAACTCACGGAAAAACATGAGGAGTATTGGCGCAAGAACCTGAGGATCACGGCGATCCTGCTAGTGATCTGGTTCGTCGTCACATTCGTCGGCGGCTGGTATTCCAAGGAACTCAATAGCATTACGATACTGGGATTTCCGCTCGGCTTTTACAACGCAGCGCAAGGATCGCTGGTGATTTATGTATTGCTGATCTGGTACTACCAGCACTACATGAACAATCTCGATATCGAGTACGGCGTTCATGAAGGAGAAGACGAATGAGCACCGCTGACTTCAGTCACAAAGCATTCTTCAAGCAACTCAAGAAGTACTACATTTTCTACACGGTCGGCTTCTTGGGTTTCCTGTTCGCGCTGGCGGTTGCCGAACAAATGGGCATGTCGCGCAAATGGATCGGCTACTGGTTCTTGTTTGCGACGATCGCACTGTACGCTGCGATCGGCATCATGGCTCGCACCGTGGATGCGGCGGAATACTATGTTGCGGGCCGCCGAGTACCGGCGTTCTTCAACGGGATGGCGACCGGTGCGGACTGGATGAGCGCGGCATCATTCATCGGCATGGCCGGCACGTTATACCTTTCCGGCTTCGATGGCCTCGCGTTTGTGATGGGCTGGACCGGCGGCTATTGCCTGGTCGCGTTTCTGCTTGCGCCCTACCTTCGCAAGTTTGGCCAATTCACGATTCCCGATTTCCTCGGTGAACGCTACGGCGGCAACATCGTCCGCAGCGTCGGCATATTCGCGGCGATCCTGTGTTCATTCACGTATGTGGTTGCGCAAATTTACGGCGTGGGCCTCATTACCAGTCGGTTTACCGGTCTGGAATTCGGCGTCGGCGTGTTCGTCGGCCTCGGCGGCATCCTGGTCTGTTCATTCCTCGGCGGCATGCGCGCGGTGACGTGGACCCAAGTGGCGCAATACATCATCCTTATCATCGCGTATTTGACGCCAGTGGTTTGGCTATCGATGAAGCACACCGGCAATCCAATTCCTCAGATCGCCTACGGTCAGACGCTTGAAAAGGTCACTGCGCGCGAAAAAGTGCTGGCGGTCGATCCGAAAGAGCTGGAAGTTCGCGGCATCCTCAAAGCGCGCGCAGATACCGCAAACGCCGCGTTAAAGGATCCGAAGGCGGCTTACGAGAAAGGCAAAGCGGAGGTCGGACAGAAATTTACCGACGCGAAAGTCGCAGGCGTACCCGCCGAGCAGTATGCGGCCGCTGAAAAAGCGGTAGCCGCCTTTCCCAAGGATCAGGCGGCCGCAACCGCGCAATGGAACAAGGATAAGGGACTCGCCGCGCGCGCCGGCCCACCAAGCCCCCACGCGACACCGTTCCCCGGCAAAGATGAAAAGGCGTCTGACACGGCGCGCCGTAATTTCCTTGGCATCGTCTTTTGCATGATGATCGGCACCGCTGCACTGCCGCATATCCTGACGCGGTACTACACGACGCCCAGCGTCCGCCAGGCTCGCCAGTCGGTATTCTGGTCGCTGTTCTTCATCTTCCTGCTCTACTTTACGGCGCCCGCATTGGCGGTACTCGCGAAATATGACGTCTACCATTTCCTGGTCGGCACAAGTTTCGCCAATCTGCCTGCATGGGCCGCGAATTGGGCGGCAGTCGATCCGTTGCTGCTCTCGATTACCGACCTTAACAAGGACGGTATCGTGCAACTCGCGGAAATCGTACTTGGCGGCGACATCATCGTGCTGGCAACACCGGAAATCGCCGGACTGCCCTATGTGGTATCGGGTCTGGTTGCGGCGGGTGGTCTGGCGGCGGCACTCTCGACTGCTGACGGCCTGCTGTTGACGATCGCCAACGCACTATCGCACGACCTCTACTACAAGATGATCGACCCGCATGCGAGCACCACGAAACGCGTGAGTGTGTCGAAAGTGTTGCTGGTGATCGTCGCGCTGGTTGCCGCCTATGTCACCTCGCTCAAACCGGGAGATATTTTGTTCCTGGTGGGTGCCGCATTCTCGTTGGCAGCGTCGGCGTTCTTCCCGGCGCTGGTGATGGGTGTGTTCTGGAAGCGTGCCAATAAATGGGGGGCCATCAGCGGCATGGTGGCAGGATTGGGATTGTGCATGTATTACATGTACACCACTTACCCGTTCTTTGGCGGCATTCCGGCCAATCGTTGGTTTGAAATGAACCCGATTTCGGCGGGCGTTTTCGGCGTTCCATTGGGAATCATCACGATTTACGTGGTGAGCCTGTTGACACCGGCACCGTCGCGCGAAGTACAGGAACTGGTCGAGCATGTCCGCTACCCGAATCTGGAAGGCGACATCAATACCCAGGCCGCGTAAACGCACTCGTTGCAAATCAGGCAAAGCCCGCGCAAGCGGGCTTTGCCATTTGACGAAGCCCATTTACCGGTAGTATTCCTGCCGGTCGCAATTTTCCGCAAAGGTCAAAGATGCAAATTCAGCATTGGTTGTATTTTTATCGCGCGCGTATCTATCTGCTTTTCCGGCGCGAGGCGCAAGCCATCGATGCATTCAAGATGGCACTGGCCGCCAAACCCGATTTCAGTCTGGCGGCGAGTTGCCTCGGCCACCACTACGCCTCGCGCCATCAGGCGCATTTGGCAGAGCAATGGTTTCTCGAAGCGTTGCGCATCAACCCGGCGGATGCGATCGCTCAGTTCAATCTTGGTTTCCACTATGAACGCCGCAAGGAATTCGGCAAAGCGATCGCCGCGTTTCAAACCGCGATCGATCTAAAGCCGAAGCTCGATCAAGCCTGGTACGGAATGGGGCTTGCCTATGCTGCGCAAAATCAGCACGACGCGGCCGCGAAGGCGCTCGAAAAGGCCGCCGAATTGCAGCCCATGAATCCGCACGCCTGGTACGCGTTGGGGATGGCGAATCACACCATGGGAAACAAAGCCAAGGTCGATGAAATCGTCACGCATCTTGAGCGGTTCGATCCGAAAATGACTCGGCAATTGATGCGAGAAACCGGGCGCATCGCGCAGCCGGACATACCGCAAGCGCCGGCGGCCAAATGATGCTGCAACTGGTGATTATCTTCAAGGCGCTCGCCGAAGTCGCACTGTTCGCGTTCCTCGCACAAGGCATCCTGTACTGGTTCGCCGGTGCCAAACGCGAGACCAACTTTGTCTACACCACGTTCAAAATGCTGACTTCGCCGGTGACAAAGTTCACCCGTCTCATCATGCCGCGCGTGATCCTCGATCAGCACATCAGCATGCTGGCGTTTTTTCTGATGCTGTTTGTGTGGTTGGGGTTGACGATTGCGAAGGTCAGGTTGGTGGTTTAGTACTTCGCTTCGCGGAACGCCATTCGGCGGGAATTTACGGGCACAAATGGCTGAAGATGCGCGCCAGTGCTGGTGTTTGTCAAAAATGATTAG
>JANOKK010000568.1:0-4145 GCA_031419255.1 Betaproteobacteria bacterium | reverse complement strand
CATCGATCAACATTTTCGGCAGCGCGATCGGCTCGGCAGATTGTTGGCCGCCCTCGCCTTCAATCCCTTCGCCATCGGTTTGGGACTCGATGAAGACACGGCGGCATTCATCGGCCCGGACAATACGCTGGAAGCGGCCGGCAGCGGCAGCATCACGGTGGTGGATGCATCGGGCATTGAATTTTCATCGATGGATACCGCTGCCGAAGGTGAGCCGATATGCATGCTCGGCATCGCGATTCACATTCTCACCGCAGGGGCGAAGTACAATTTGCATACGCGAAAAGCATCGGCCGGCGCGCTGATGCGGACCAAGAAATAAAAAAGTAGACAAGGAAGCCGCCATGCAAATTCTTGATCGATCTGTGTACGTCGGGCCATCGCTGTACGCACACTTTCCGGTGATACGCCTCGACCTTGATCTGGGGCCATTGGAAGCCTGGCCCACCGGCAAACTCGGCACGGGTTTCGTGATGGAATTGGTCGCCGCGTTGCCGAGCCTGCAAGAACACGGGTGCTCGTATCGCGAACCTGGCGGGCTGATACGCCGCATGCTCGAAGGCGATGGCACCTGGCTCGGGCATGTGTTCGAGCACGTTGCGATCGAATTGCAAAACGTCGCGGGCGAAGATGTCACCTTCGGCAAGACCCGCAGCACCGACCGGCCCGGCGTGTACAGCGTGATTTATGAATACGCGCAAAAAGATGAGGGCATTGAGGCGGGCGAACTCGCGTTGAAATTGTTGTGCTCGTTGTTGCCGGCGAATATCAGGCCGGAGAAATCGGTGCCCGAAGGCTGGGCGTGGCCGAAGGCGCGCGACGAATATATCCGCTACTCTCAACGCCGCGCGCTGGGCCCATCAACCGCATCACTGGTGCGCGCCGCCGAGGAGCGCGGCATTCCGTGGCTTCGCATGAACGAGCAATCGCTCATACAACTCGGCTATGGAAAATGGCAACAGCGCATTCAGGCGACGGTCACCGGTCGAACGAGTTATATCGCGGTGGAACTCGCGGGCGACAAGGAAGAGACCAATAAAATTCTGGTCGCGCGCGGCCTGCCTGCGCCGCAGCAGGAATTGGTACGCTCGGCTGATCGCGCGGTGTCGGCGGCGAAGCGATTGGGATATCCGGTCGTCACCAAGCCGTACAACGGCAATCACGGTCGCGGCATTTCGATTCATTTGACCAATGAGGCCGAAGTGCGTCACGGCTTCACACTTGCTCAAGAGCATTCATCGTCGGTGATTGTGGAAACATTTTTGACCGGCGATGATCATCGACTTTTGGTCGTCAATGGTGAATTGGTGGCGGCCACGCGCCGCACGCCGGGGCATGTCGTCGGCGATGGCGCATCCACGATTCGTCAATTGGTCGATGCGGTCAACAAAGATCCACGTCGCGGCGTCGGCCATGAAAAAGTCATGACGCGGATAGATCTCGATGAGCAGGCCGACATGATGATGGCGCGCGTGGGCATGACGCCCGATTCCATTCCCGCCGCCGGGCAGATCGTAATGCTGCGCTCGACCGCGAACCTTTCCACCGGCGGCACCGCGACCGATGTGACGGACGTGATTCACCCCGACAACCGCGATATGGCCGTACGCGCGATCACCGCGATTGGCCTCGATGTCGGCGGCGTTGATTTCCTGAGTCCCGACATCACGGAGAGCTACAAGCAAGTCGGGGGTGGCATTTGCGAAGTCAATGCGGCCCCCGGTTTTCGCATGCACGTCGCCCCGTCGGAAGGCGCACCGCGCGATGTCGCCGGGCCGGTGATCGACATGCTGTTTCCCACCGGCACGCCGTCACGCGTGCCGATCGCAGGCATCACCGGCACCAACGGCAAAACCACGACGTCGCGCATGCTCGCGCACATCGCGAAAATGGCCGGCTATACGCCGGGCCTTACCACCACCGACGGCGTGTATATCGATGGCCAGCGTACCGTCGAAGGCGATATGACCGGGCCGATTGCGACACGGATGGTGCTCGCGGACACGCGCGTCGATCTCGCCGTGTTGGAAATCGCGCGCGGCGGCTTACTGCGCGCGGGCATGGGCGTGCCGTTCATCAACGTGGGTGCCGTGTTGAACGTCGAAGCCGATCACCTCGGCATGAAAGGCATCGACACGCTGGAGCAATTGGCGGAAGTCAAACGCATCATCGTCGAAGTCGCCAAAGATTGCGCGGTGCTGAACGCGGACGATGTCAACGTGATCAAAATGTCGGCTGACACGGAAGCGAAAAGTATTTGCTACGTCACCGTGAACCCGCAACACGCGGTAGTGCGCGAGCACATTCGCGCCGGTGGCCGCGCCTGCGCGTTGGAGGCTGGCGTGAATGGCCAGATGATCACGATCTACGACAAGGGCGGCCACATTCCGCTGATGTGGACACACCTGATTCCCGCCACCCTCGAAGGCCGCGCGATGCATAACGTGCAGAACGCGATGTTCGCGGCGGCGATGGCGTTTTCATTGGGCATGAAGCTCGACGCAATCCGCCAGGGCTTGCGCACGTTCGACACCACGTTCTACCAAGCGCCGGGGCGCATGAACGTGTTCGATGAACATCCATTCAAAGTAATTTTCGATTACGGCCACAACGCGCATGCAGTGGGCGTGATGGCGGATTTGGCGGAACGGCTCGATGTGCGCGGGCGACGCATCGTCGTGATTTCAGCACCTGGCGATCGGCGCGATGAAGATGTCACGGCGATTGCCAATGCCGTCGCGGGGCGTTTTGATCATTACATCTGCCGGCGCGATGATTCCTTGCGTGGCCGCGATGGCGATGAGATTCCCGGCATGATCGCGAAAGTGTTGCTTGCACGTGGCGTAGCGGAGAGCGCGATCGAAATTATTCCCGATGAGCAAAAGGCGATTGACGCGGCGCTGAAAATGGGCGCGCCTGGCGACTTGTTGTTGATCTTTGCCGATGCGTTGGCGCGCTCGTGGAAGCAAGTGACGAAATTCAGGCCGGCGGGTACGGAGGATATTTCAACGCGGTCACCAGCGGAAGAGAAAGCATCTAAGTCCGCAGGCAACGTCACGCGCCCGGCGACGGACGCATCGAACGACGATTCGATGGCAACCGCCGCCCCACTCGACGCGGCGGGTTTCGTTCGCGACGAACGCGGCTTGCGGTTTGTCAAAGAGAATGACGACTGATTGCAAGTTTGCCCTCAATACGATTTGTTTACACCCCGTTCGCCCTGAGCCTGTCGAAGGGTGTGGTGCATCCGGCCCTTCGACTGGCTCAGGGCGAACGGAGTAGTTTGACGAGTCGAACTGCATTGAGTCCGCCCGACCAAATTTCTGTCATCCCCGTATCAAGTCGGGTGATGACATTTTTCCCATAGAAGTCTAAATGACCACCCCAATCAACCCCGACCTCACACCCGAACCCAACACCTGCTTCGCCGATTCGCGCCGCCTTCTGGGGCACAACCGATTCTTTGCCGGCACCGGCGCAGTGCTTGAAGCCCTTGGCCCGACCGCGCGCGACCACAGTGCGCATGAACGCTGGCGCACGCTGGTTGGGGATGTGCGCGCGGCATTGGGGTGGTGTGACACAGCGGCCATTGCGCGGCCTCACGCAGGTGGCGCGACACTTGCCATTGCCGCGCCCGCCGATGAACTCTTCACTGCGACTGAAATCAACGAGTGGGCGTGGGAACAGGCGAGTGGATTGTTCGCGCCGGGCGCATCGTTCGCGATTGATCCGCCATTCGATCAAGTACACGCGTTGGGCGATGATATTGCGGCAATTAGCACAGCGTTCGCGACACAAAGCACGCAGGAAATCAATCCTGCGTTGCGCGCATTACGCATCGCAGCGCACACGCACGACATGTCCATTTACAGCGACGACGATACGCTTTCGCTCGGCGCAGGCAACGGCAGCCATTCGTGGCCACTGTCTGCTTTGCCTGCGATTGAGGATGTGCAATGGGATCACTTGCACGATGTTCCTGTCGCACTGGTCACCGGCTCGAACGGCAAGACCACCACGGTACGTTTGCTTGCGGCGCTATTGGAAGCATCCGGCGCGCCATTCGCGGGCCATGTCGGTTATTCCAGCACCGAAGGCGTGATGATCGGCGCGACGCGTGCAGGTCACGGTGATTTTTCCGGGCC
>JANOKK010000567.1:0-1948 GCA_031419255.1 Betaproteobacteria bacterium | reverse complement strand
CAGGGCACTCCGGTGATCGCCCGGCGGATTGGACCGTTCCCCGAAATCGTCGAGACTTCGGGGGGCGGAGAGCTGTTCCTGACCCGGGAGGAACTGATCCACGCCATGTGGCGGCTACAAACGGAACCGGGACATCGGGCGACCCTCGCTCGGGCAGGGCTCGCGGCGTTTGCCGAACGGTGGTCGGAACGCGCCGTCGTCCCGCAGTATCTTGCGATTGTCGCGTCGGCTGCCCGAAACAAAGGCGACCAGCGTGTGTTCGCGAAGTTGGCCAGGTAGGGAGTAGCGCTCCCGCGTCCTGAAGGCATATTAAAGAAACTGATCACCGGCGGCGCCGGGTTGATCGGTTCTCAATGACGCAGCAAAGAAGCAAAGTACTATGGGTGAAACTTGCTCGCAGAGATGAAATCAGTTTTTGCAATGACGCAACACTTGTCATTGTGGCGCACGATGCTCGAGGCATCCGAACAATCAATATTGAAAAAGTAATTTTGAGAGATTTATTTCTGATCCGACATTTACAATCAGATGAGCGGGTGATAAGTTATGAGGCCATTGATTGAATAAATTTATTGGTGAGCGAAATAGTTTTTTTATGCCTTGCTTTGCAGGGATAAAAGAAAGGATCCAAGCAGGCAGGTGGGCATTTAAAGCAATATGCGCTTATTTTCCCGTTCTCTTTTCCATAAGATTTCTAGCGACTCCAAAAAATACTCTACCGTAATGAATATATTGATAACTGGCGCGGCAGGAAATATCGGCAGTGAATTGGTAACGGCACTTATTCAACGCAAAGATTGCTTTGTGGTGGCCGTAGACAATTTACTAACCGGCAGCATGGCTAAATTGCCCCAATCAACCGGGAATTTCAAATTCATAAAGGCGGATGTCAATAATTGGAGTGAGCTATCCAGCATTATGACTTCCTATAAATTTGATTATGTATTTCATTATGCGGCAGTCGTTGGCGTTATGCGTACTCTCCAAAACCCCGCAATGGTACTCAATGATGTTCAGGGGATTAAGAATATTTTGGATCTCTCCAAAAATACGGGCGTTAACAGAATTTTCTACTCATCATCATCAGAAGTGTATGGTGAACCCGTCGAATTTCCCCAAAATGAAAAAACGACACCGCTCAATAGCCGGCTACCCTACGCAATTGTGAAGAATCTGGGCGAGGCTTTCCTGCGGACTTACTACCAAGAGTACGGACTTAATTACACCATCTTCCGGTTTTTCAATACCTATGGACCCAAACAGAGTGAAGATTTTGTGATCAGCAAATTTATTCGGCAAGCGATCAATAATAAGGAATTGCCAATCAATGGGAATGGAGGGCAAACCAGAACTTTTTGCTTTATTAAAGACAATATTGAAGTAACCCTAAAATGTCTTTTTGAAAATATGTGCCTAAACGACGTGATGAATTTGGGCAATGATCAGGAAATAAAAATAATTGACTTGGCAAAGAAAATTATTCAGCTAGCGAATTCAAAGTCATCAATTGCCTATCTGCCCGCGTTGGAAGAGGGCGATATGACAAGGCGAATGCCCGACATCAGTAAGATGAAAAATATCTTGGGACGAAATTTGACAGAGCTTGATAGTGGAATCTTAATGACCATTCAAGCGTTTCAAAATTACCGATAATCATTCTGGACACCGCTTTAAAAAAGGATACTTCCATTGCTTCCCAACGTTGGGTTTGGGCGTGCGCACCGAGCCGCCTACTGCCCACACGCTCGCAACAACGAATGCGGCGACTATTTCACTGGCCCCGTCCGCCGCGCCCATCGAGATTGCCGCAGTTCAGGTTTCGGTTGAAACAGTCGCTGCCGCGTCTTTCGGACTGCGTGAAAGACGATCGATGTTGATGACCTGACTCGGTTGGGGCTTGCCGGTGAAACTCGCCGCCGAATAGCCCGCAGGTGCCTTTGGCTTTTCC
>JANOKK010000566.1:0-2186 GCA_031419255.1 Betaproteobacteria bacterium | reverse complement strand
GTCCGCCGAAGGCAAAAATAGCCAGCGTTCACGGCAAAAGTCGCATCGCTCATCGCCCCAAACGCGGTGACATTTCCATTTTCTTCCGCTGTTACACCGTGAAAACTCTGCGGCGTGGGTACCGCGACAAAACTCGCGACCGCATTGCCTTTGCGAAACTGTTCAATGTGTTCGTTGAGCGGCAAATCTGTCAAGGCATCGGAATAGTTCGCCAAAAACATCTCGTCATCACCGAGATATTTCTGGGCCCGAAGCAGGCGCTGGCCGATGTTTGAATTCTGGCCGGTATCGACGAACGTAATTCGCCAATTGTCGATATCGCTTGCAAGCAACTCAACCTTTTTGCCGCCGTCCGAAAGCACAAAGTCGTTGGACGCGCACTCGTTGTACTTTAGAAAATACTCACGGATCAAATCGCCGCGATAGCCGAGGCAAAGTATGAATTCGGTATGCCCGAAATGCGCGTAATAGCGCATCAGGTGCCAAATGATCGGGCGCGCACCAATATGCACCAATGGTTTCGGGATGGTGTCGGAATGCTCCCGCAGTCGCGTTCCCAGTCCTCCGCAAAACAATACGACCTTCATTTGCAGTCCCCTTTGTTCACACTGTCACGCAAGAGATTCTGAGCAATAAACACGCCGATATCCATGATGACAATCATGCGCGGTAATACTGTGCGCGTAATTTTATCCTGCAAACGCGTCATTCTAACCGAGGGCATACCGGCAATATGAAGGCTCAGCAAACGTCCCGCTGGGCCAAAATCAATTTGCCGATTCGATCAAACTGTGCCGCATTCTGCAGCCGAAATTCACGTGTTGTCTTGACAACCTTGTCTCGCACCTGATCCGGATGCGAAATAATAGAGTCAATGCACGCCAGCAATTCCGGCAACCGTATCGACTGCATTGCAAACGCATGGTCGGCGAGACCAATGTCGGCAAACTGCTGATGAACCTTTCGCACGGCAGATATTGCGACTACCGGTGTCCCGACGACCAACGCTAGTATCAAAGCATGCAGGCGCGAACCAACGACGAGTCGTGCGCCTTTGACTGCTGCGAGATATTCGTCGACCGACCTTACATCGACAAATGTTGGACGAATGATGTCCGGCTTCATCCGGTCGAAAATGCGTTCGACAATGGGTGGATCCATGCGAATTTGCGAACAGACAAATCTAACTTGCAGCGACCGTTCCTGGAGGTGCTCGGCAACACGCGCCAGCGTGCTCAAATAGGCATCGTATGCACTATCTTCTTCACCCGGCCACGCACGTCGGGAAATTGGGCTGATGACCGCGAAGCAGCCCGTCTCGCCGGGCATGCCGATTGCTTCCTTTACCTCAAGGTGAAACGCCGGGTCGGCACAAACGTCGATGGCGTGCCGATAGCCAAGTTTGCGAAGTGCATCGCGCGAGCCGGAATCCCGAACGACGCAAATTGCGGCGCAGTTGAGCGCGCGAATGCAAAACCACCCGCCAAGGCGGGTACGAAGCTCGTCGACACCAACGCCAAAAACCACAACTTTCTTTCCTTGACTGCGAGCAGCAAAACTCCACGCCATCAAACGAAAAGGCTGCGCCCACGGGCCGCCCCAGAAATCGTCAATTTGACCACTGCCGGAAATTAGCAAAACATCCAGCAACCGCATTTGTCGCTGAATTTGCCGCAATGCGGAAATTTTTCCCAGCAGCCGCGACAGCCGCGATTCATCCGAAGTTGGTATTTTTCGCATCACATCGGAGAGTGTCGCAGGCGTCAGCAATTCCCCTTCTCCTGACGAAGCCATTGCAGGGATATTGAATGTACGAACGGTATCTTCCGGATCCTGGCACAAGCCTACGAATTTAATATTGCTTTGCCTCGCGCGCAGCGCTGACATCACTGCAAGCTGAATCGCGACGTCACCAAGATTTCTGCTGGCGTACATACCTAACAAGCCTATGCGTACGGGATCTGCTCCAGCTAGAGCAGTCGTATCAATGCCAACACCCGTCATTCCGGAATCCGAATAGTTGAGGAAGTAATGCCAATCATCAGTTCAATGTGCGTGGGAACGCTAACTGCCTGACAACTTTCGAAGCGCTAGTGTCCCGACCCAGATATATCGATACATGAAACGGCGTCTTTTTCCGCATGGCGGTTTCGGCGCACCAGCGGTGCGCCCTCGTCGTTGCCATA
>JANOKK010000565.1:0-4146 GCA_031419255.1 Betaproteobacteria bacterium | reverse complement strand
CCATACGCGGGCACGTGGTTCGATCGCCGGCAACTTGAGTGCGAGCGGCGACAGGCACGCCTCCCAGCGAGCAATGTCAGCCTGCAACGCCACACTGCGTCGCGCATAGTCTTCAAATCGCCGGCGCGCGCCACCTTTCATGGTGCCGAGCACGTATTCCGCCGCCAGTCGATCGCGCAATTCGGGGTGGGCCAGTTTCATGATTCGAGGCACCCCTTCAATTTCATCAATCCGCGGCGGATGTGGGTTTTCACGGTGCCCAGCGGTCGACCAAGATGATCGGCGACTTCGGAGTGCGACAGCCCGTGGAAAAATGCCAATGAAATCGTCTGCAATTGATCGCCATCCAGACCTTTCATGCAACGCTCAATCTGCGCCTGATCGCGGCGAATGGCGAGCTGATCAGGTGGGCCAGGATTGGGATCTTCCATATTCAGAGCGAAATAATTTTCCTCATCGCTGATTTCCAGAAGAGGGCGGCGCACGATATCGAGGCTGCGATTGCGGACGATAGTGGTCATCCACGTCATCGGCGCGGATTTGTCCGCTGCATAGCGGCCTGCGTTGTTCCAGATGCTCACAAAACTATCCTGTAATACTTCCTCGGCGATCTGCCGTTCACGAACTATACGAAGCGAAACCGCAAATAGTTTCGATTTTGTCGAATCATATAATTTCGCGAATGCGCGGCGATCACCGACACCGCAGCGGGCGAGCAGATCGGCGAGTTCTGCGTTGACGTTTGTGTCGGCCATGGCTATCCGTGTGCCGATTGCGTTGTTGCCACGGGTTCGCGGCTCCAGAGCACGTCGGTGATACCTGCGTCGCGATTCAACGTGCGCGCGAGGATGAACAGAAAATCCGACAAACGATTCAAGTATTGCATCGCGGCGTCAGAAACATCTTCGCCGGTTTTTAACGACGCCAACGAGCGCTCTGCCCGACGCGCAATCGTGCGAGCCGAATGACATATCGCTGCCGCGCGCGAGCCGCCGGGCAAGATAAATTCTTTCAGCACCGGCAATGTTGCATTCAATTCGCTACCTGCCTGATCGAGAAACGCGACTTGCGCTTCGCCAATGGCACGGTGACCGGGAATGCATATTTCACCGCCAAGATCGAACAACTGATTTTGAATGCGCGTCAACTGATCGCGTGCTATTTCCGAAAGCGGCTCAACCAGCAATACGCCGAGCGCACTGTTGAGCTCGTCGATGTCGCCCATCACCTGTACGCGCATCGCGCTCTTGTGGATGCGTGAGCCATCGCCGAGACCGGTAGTGCCATCGTCGCCGGTGCGGGTGGTGATTTTGGTGAGTCGATTTGCCATGGCCGAATTATAACCACGAGACTTGGTATGATTGCCCCCAGAGAAATATCCAGGATTGTTCAAAACATCGCATGGCCACGCCAAAATTCAATTTTCTTGATTTCGAGCAACCGATCGCGGAACTGGAAACGAAGATCGAAGAACTGCGCTATGTGCAGGATGATTCGGCAGTCGATATCTCGGCCGAAATCGACAAGCTTGCCAAGAAGAATCAGACGCTGACAAAGGACATCTACGCAAAGTTGTCCGCGTGGCAGATTTCGCAAGTCGCCCGCCATCCGCAGCGGCCCTACACACTTGATTACATCGGCATGATAACGACCGATTTCGAGGAACTGCACGGCGACCGCTCGTTCGCCGATGACGCGGCCATTGTCGGTGGTCTGGCGCGATTCAACGGCCAAAGCGTGATGGTGATCGGCCATCAAAAAGGCCGCGACACCAAAGAGCGCCAGTTCCGCAATTTCGGCATGCCGAAACCGGAGGGTTATCGCAAAGCGCTGCGCATGATGAAACTCGCGGAAAAATTCGGCATCCCGATCATCACGTTCATCGATACGCCCGGCGCGTATCCGGGCGTTGGTGCCGAAGAGCGCGGGCAGTCTGAAGCGATCGGTCACAGCCTCTATGTGATGGCCGGGTTACGTGTGCCGGTGGTTTGCAATGTGATTGGCGAAGGCGGATCCGGTGGCGCGCTTGCCATCGCCGTTGGTGACGTGACTTACATGCTGCAGTACTCGACCTATTCGGTGATTTCGCCCGAAGGCTGCGCGGCGATTCTTTGGAAAGATTCGACGCGCGCCCCCGAAGCGGCCGAGGCGCTGAGCATTACCGCGCCAAAATTAAAGGCGCTCGGACTAATCGACAAAATCCTGACCGAACCGTTGGGCGGCGCACACCGCGATCCGCAAGCGATGGCGATCACGCTGAAGAAATCGATTGCCGATTCGCTCAAAACGCTGGCAGAAAAATCGCCGGAAAAATTGGTGCAGGATCGGCAGAAGAAGCTGCTTGAGATTGGGAAATTCAAGGAGCTTTCCGCGTAGTTTTTGGATTTGCTTGGCAGCGTACTTCAATTGGCGGACATTGAAGTCAATGACCGACGGGGTTTTCCGGCACAAAGCGGTTTCCAATTTGCCACCCAATAGCCCGTGACTGATCGGCTGGACATTGCAAAGTTGATCAGGCGATCTTGCCGCAACAAAAATTCTCTACTGCCGAACTTCATTCAGGATTTGCGCGACGTTGATGGTTCGCGCCTTTTCGCGAATCGTCGGCAGGTATTGGCCTTGCATGCTTTTCGCTTCACCCAGCAGACTGGCATAGGTGTCTTTCAAGACGGCGGCCGAGAACGTACGGCCGCCAGCGTAGTAGCGTTTCGCAAGGTGGCCGAGCGCGTAAGTGGAGGCAAAAGAGAAGCCGGAACTGACGGTCTGTTTGGCGAGCCCTCCGATCAGTCTGCCGATCAAACCGACACCAAAGACTTTGCCGATCAGTTTCACGCCGACTTGCTCAAGGAATTGTGAGGCCATGCCCACACCCGCCGTCGCGAGAAAATCCTTGATGTGGCCGCGGTCCAGTTCAAAGCCGTACGATTTGCCGATCCGATAGACCATTTTCATCTGCAGTGGAATGATCGCCATCGGGGCCAGCGATTCAGGAAGCAATTCCAGCGCGCCATTCAGGATCGCGTAGTTGACAATCAATTTGTCCTGCTCGGCGGTGCTCAAGGTGCTGGCCAATGTTGACGGCTCGAACGAGGTCTGTGTGGACAGCGACGCGGTGGTCAGCGAATCGGCGTCGGCCGTGAACGATGCGGCAGCGGCGGGATCGAGATTCAGCTTGCTGCGCAAGCTCGCGAGAAACGCACGCTCGGCGTCGCTCTGCAATCCGTCGGCGTCGCAGACGCAGACGGCAAGTTCAAACGTGAGTTTCTTCGCCTCCATTGTGGAGAGCCCCGACACCGCTGCGTCCAGTGACGCGCGCTTCATCAATACATCCTGATAAATTGCCGAAATGTTCACGTCGCCGGATTGCGAAAGCGAATCGGCAATGCGCTTGACCTCAGCGCGTTCGCGGTTACTGTTGTCGCCGTCGGCGAATGCCGCCAGCAAGGCGATGGTGATGATGGATTTTTGGTCTTGTTCGGTCATGGAAGTTCCGGTGGGGGAAGGAAAGCATTATTAGACACGTCACGGCGAAAGAGTTCGGAAATTCAATTGCTGACGCGTAGATCGCCATTCGGCGGGCCTCACGGTCGTAAAATGCCAGGAACGCCGCGCCAGTGCTAGACATCATGTATTGACCTGCCACACCTCAAGCGACGCGGATTATGCTTGAGGTCTTGCAACCACAGGCGCAGTGTTTATCTCGCAAACCATAGTGGCACCGATTGTGTAACCTTGTGGCATGAATGCGCCTGCCGCTCTGATTGCAATCATCGAAAACACCCTTCAACGCCTTGATGCGTCCGGTCGCCGCATTTGCGTTGGCCTCTCGGGCGGCATGGATTCGGTGGTGCTGCTGACGCTGCTCGCCCAATTGCGGGCAACGCTGGATCTGCAACTATCCGCGATTCATGTTCACCACGGCCTGAGCGTGAATGCCGATCAGTGGGCGAAATTTTGTACCGCTCTTTGTGCAGCGCATTCGATTCCAATTACGGTAGCTACGGTCGATATAGACCAGTCATTGCCGGGTGGTGTGGAAGCACTGGCCCGGGATGCGCGCTACGCCGCATTCGATGAGGTCGATGCCGATTTTGTTGCGCTCGCACAACACGCCGACGATCAAGCCGAAACGGTGCTGCATCAAAT
>JANOKK010000564.1:0-5791 GCA_031419255.1 Betaproteobacteria bacterium | reverse complement strand
GGGGGATCTCGCCAAGAAAGGCATGTTCTCCTACGCCGGGCGCACCAATCAGGGCGATGCCAAGTTCTACAGCGGCGAGTGTGCGATGTTCAC
The DNA here is from genome assembly GCA_031419255.1 of Betaproteobacteria bacterium. Classification (GTDB taxonomy): domain Bacteria; phylum Pseudomonadota; class Gammaproteobacteria; order Burkholderiales; family Usitatibacteraceae; genus UKL13-2. The sequence continues at coordinate 5,698 of JANOKK010000564.1, read as the reverse complement.
CGGCAGTACCAGCGCCATCGCCAACATCAAGCGCAGTGCAAAATTCGAATGGTCGATTCATTTCATTCCGTACCACGATGACGTCAAGGGCGCACCGCAAAACACCATCATCGGCGGCGCGTCACTGTGGGTGATGAGCGGAAAAACCAACAATTCCTACAAAGGGGTCGCGAAATTTTTTGCCTTTTTGTCGAAGCCGGACGTGCAAATGGAATGGCACACCGCCACCGGCTATGTGCCGATCACGCAGGCCGCGTATGCGCTGACGCAAAAATCCGGTTTCTATGAGAAGAATCCGGGCATGGATCTGGCGGTGCGATCGCTTAACAACAAACCCGCGACGGCAAACTCAAAGGGACTTCGCTTCGGCAATTTCGTGCAGGGCCGCGAGATTTTTGAAGAAGAAATGGAAGGCGTGTTTGCCGGCAAGAAAGAGGCGAAAGTGGCACTCGATGACGCCGTCAGGCGCGGCAATGAAATTCTGCGCAAGTTCGAAGCGGCGAATAAGTAGGCCGTGACGGGTGAGGCGTGACAGATGAAGCGTGACAGGTGAAGCGTGACCGGTGAAGCGTGACCGGTGAAGCGTGACAGTTAATTCGTAGTCGTCACCTGTCACGCAATACCGGTCACCACAATCCACCCATTCCAATGGAAAAACGCGTCGTCTTTCGATCTGTCTGGTTGCCGTATCTGCTGCTCGCACCGCAGCTCGCGATCACGGTTGTCTTTTTCTTTTGGCCCGCGTTTCAGGCGATCTATCAATCGATGCTGTTGCAGGATGCGTTCGGGCTGCGCACGGAGTTCGTCTGGTTCGACAATTTCAAATCCTTGCTCAACGACGACCACTATCTCGCGTCGTTCAAAGTGACGGCGGTGTTCAGCGTGCTGGTGGCATTTTTGGGGCTATCGATTTCGCTGTTGCTTGCAGTCGCCGCAGATCGCATTGTGCGTGGCGCATTTGCGTTCAAAACGCTGTTGATCTGGCCCTATGCCGTGGCACCGGCCATTGCCGGCGTATTGTGGGCATTTTTGTTCGCGCCATCGATTGGCATCATCGCGTATGTGCTGAAGCTCTGGGGCATTCCCTGGAACTATTTGCTCGATGGTGACCACGCGATGATATTGGTCGTGATCGCTTCGGTCTGGAAACAGATCAGCTACAACTTCCTTTTCTTTCTGGCGGGATTGCAATCTATCCCGCGTTCACTCATGGAAGCCGCCGCGATTGACGGTGCGACACCGTTCCGCCGCTTTTGGACCATCGTATTTCCTTTGCTTTCGCCGACCACATTTTTTATGTTGGTGGTCAACATCGTTTATGCCTTTTTCGACACCTTCGGCGTGATCGACGCGACCACGCAGGGCGGGCCGGCGGCGGCTACCCAGATACTCGTTTACAAGGTTTACCACGATGGGGTGAAATCGGCCGATCTCGGCGGCTCGTCGGCGCAATCGGTGATATTGATGCTGATCGTGATTGCGCTGTCGGTGATCCAGTTCCGGTTTATCGAGAAAAAGGTTCAGTACTAGTGGTTGAGAACCGCCCCTGGATGACGCTTTTCTATTACGTGACACTGTCCATCGGCGTGCTGGTGGTCGCGTTTCCGCTCTACATCACGTTTGTCGCGTCCACGCTCACGCTCGATCAAATCCTTTCAGTGCCGATGCCGCTGATCCCCGGCGACCAATTCGTCAACAACTATTCTCAAGTGCTGACGGCCGGTTCCACTCGCGGTTCCAGCGCGCCGGTGGGCCGCATGATGGTCAACAGCGGCATCATGGCGCTGGTGATTGCGTTCGGCAAAATCGCGATCTCGATCATCTCGGCGTTTGCCATCGTGTATTTCCGTTTTCCGCTCAGGAATTTTTTCTTCTGGATGATTTTCGTCACCCTGATGCTGCCAGTGGAAGTGCGCATCATTCCCACGTTCAAAGTTGTTGCTGATTTGGGCATGCTGGACTCCTATGCGGGCCTGACGCTGCCGCTGATCGCCTCTGCAACCGCGACGTTCTTGTTCCGCCAATTCTTTTTCACCATCCCCGATGAATTGGCCGAAGCCGCGCGCATGGATGGCGCAGGGCCGATGCGTTTTTTCTGGGACGTGGTGCTGCCGTTGTCGAAGACCTCGATTGCGGCGCTGTTCGTGATCCAGTTCATCTATGGCTGGAATCAATATTTGTGGCCGCTGCTGATCACGACGCAGGAGTCGATGTACACCACGGTGATCGGCATCAAGCGGATGATTTCCGGGGGCGATGCAGCCACCGAATGGCATCTGGTGATGGCGACCGCGATGCTGGCGATGATTCCACCGGCGATGGTGGTGATATTGATGCAAAGGTGGTTTGTTAAGGGGTTGGTGGAGACGGAGAAGTGATCTTCGCAATGTAACTGATGTCATCCTGAGCGACGCGAAGGATCTCGTTGCATCGTCGAGATCCTTCGCGTTGCTCAGAGCCTGCCACGGACTTGATCCGGGGATGACACAATCCACTTCGCGGGAATCCAGATTGAACCAAAGAGCGCAATGGCAAACATAACTCTGAAAGACGTCAAAAAATCCTACGGCAAACTTGCCGTGGTTCACGGTGTCGATGCCGAGATCGCCGACGGCGAATTCATCGTCATCGTCGGCCCATCCGGTTGCGGCAAATCGACGCTGCTGCGGATGATTGCGGGGCTGGAAATCATCACGGCGGGCGAGGTGTGGATCGGCGGTAAGCTCGTCAATGAACTGGAGCCAAAAGATCGCGATATCGCGATGGTGTTTCAGAATTACGCGCTGTATCCGCACATGTCGGTGTATGAAAACATGGCTTATGGATTGAAGATCCGCAAATTGTCGAAGGACGATATCGACACCCGCGTACAGAAGGCAGCGAAAATTCTGGAGCTGGGCCAACTCCTGCAACGGAAACCGCGCGAACTTTCGGGTGGCCAGCGGCAGCGCGTCGCGATGGGGCGCGCGATTGTCCGTGAACCGGCGGTATTTCTGTTTGACGAACCGTTGTCCAATCTCGATGCGAAGCTGCGCGTACAGATGCGTTTGGAGATCCAGAAACTTTCGCGCGAATTGAAAACCACCAGCATTTTCGTCACGCACGATCAGGTCGAAGCGATGACGCTCGCGCATCGCATGATCGTGATGAACGCCGGACGCGTCGAGCAGATCGGCGCGCCGATGGAGGTCTACGACAATCCGGCCAGTGTGTTTGTGGCGGGATTCATCGGCTCGCCGGCGATGAATTTTTTGCCGGGCACGGTCAATGGCGGGATGCTTGAATTGGGGGACGGTATGGCCGTGCCGCTGCCGGGAATCATCAAGGACAAAACCAAATCCGGCGACAAAATCACCTTTGGCATTCGTCCCGAACATTTGGAAATCGGCCCAGCCGGCATGGCACTGATGGTGGAAAGTGCCGAGGCGCTGGGATCAGATTCGCTGATCCACGGCAGGATGGGTGCGCATGGCGTGGTGGTGCGCGCCGATGGACACCTGCAAAATAAACATGGCGAACGATTGACGGTGACGCCGATGCCGGACAAATATTATTTTTTCGATACGAAGAGTGGCAAGCGGCTGTGAGGCGACGCACTGTTGTGGCGGTCTGAAAATTCGATCGACGGGACTATTCGGCAGCGGTCGCAAGCATTGCATTTTTCAGCGAAATATAGGGTACTTCTAAAAACCCGTCATCCCGGCGCAACCCCTGTGGTTGTTCGCCGGAATGACGATAAATTGCGGTAATTCCAATTCTTAATTAATAGTACTGTCATCCTGAGCGACGCGAAGGATCTCGTCATGAGAAGATCCTTCGCGTCGCTCAGGATGACATTGCATTTTTGAAATGAAATTGGAATAAGTAGAAGTCGTTGATAGTAAAACACCAGCATTGGTGCGCCTTTCAGGCTGAAATGTGCCTGAAAGCCCCGCCAGTGCTTGAGTTTCTGTTTCACTCCAACGACTTCTTCACCCGTACAAACCCGTACTCCTCATTGCCAACACCATGTCAGACATCTTCAATACCCACCGCCTCGAAGAACTCACCATCAATACCTCGCCCGCGATCTTCCAGTCGCATTACGACGGCTGGCTGCTGCGCGCTTCAGGCACCGACACACGACGCGCCAACAGCGTGACTGCATTGCAGGCATCGCATCTGCCGATCGAAGAAAAAATTGCCTATTGCGAAGCGTGGTATCGCGGGCATGGGCAGCCCGCGATGTTTCGTTTGAATGAAGCGTTGTCGCCGGCTGATCTCGATGCCGTGCTCTCGTTGCGCGGCTATGCGCGTGAACTTGATACGATTGTCATGACGCGCGATTTGTCGATGGGCATTCCACCCGGCGATTACGGCATTCCCGCCGGTGCCAAGTTGATCGAACATGCCGACAGCGATGGCCTCGACGATGTGCATCGCATGAAAGCCATGACCCCGGAAATGCGCGCTCAGGACGTAAAGCGCCAGGCGCTATGGAAGGGGCCGCAGGTATTTCTTTCGCTGAAGTCCATCAACGGTGTCGCATCCACCGGCATGGCACGTCTGGATGCCGGGCATGTGGGGATCTTCAACATGCGCACCGCGACCAAGGCGCGCGGCAAAGGCTACGCGACGATTCTGGTGGCGTACCTGCTGGCGTGGGGGCTGGAACAGGGCGCCAAAGCGGCGTTCCTGCAAGTCGATCAATCCAACGACGCTGCGATTGCGGTCTACAAGAAATTCGGTTTTTCGATTGCCTACCGGTATTGGCATCGGGTGCAGCCGGCCAAGGCTGCGTGACGGCATTGCGCACTTCCGCCGCCATGTTGGCGGACGCCATGGCGCTGCTGCAAAAGAATGATCTGCGCGGCGCGGATTCGCTGTTTCGCGATCTACTTGCGCACGACACCGCCAACGCACAGGCATTGATGGGGCGCGGCATCGTCGCCCACCAAACGGGAGAATATGCCGATGCACTAACGTGGTTTGACCGCAGTATTGCCAACTCGCCAACGCTTGCGGCGGCACACGTGAACCGCGGCAATTCGCTCGCCGCAATGCAACGATTCGCCGCGGCGGTCGCGTCGTTCGAGGTGGCGCTCGATATTTCGCCCGAGTTGCCCAGCGCGCTCGTCAACATGGCAACGGCACTGAACGCGCTGGGCCGACTCGACGATGCGGTTGCCGCGTTGGAACGTGCGGAAATTGTCCAGCCGAATTCGGTAGAACTGTTGAACAATCTCGGCAATCTGTTGAAAGATCAGGGACGCCTGCCAGAGGCGGTCGCGCGTTATCGGCGCGCACTGGAATTGAATCCGATGACGCCGCAGGCTTTCAGCAATTGTCTGGCGGCGATGCGTCTCGACCTATCGCTGCCAGCCACGCAGATTCTTGCCAAACACCGCGAATGGTCGAGCTGGTTTGAAGCGGTTTCCAATGAGGCACCGCTCATCGCGAATTTGCCCGAGCCGTTGCGCCGCTTGCGCATAGGCTACGTGTCGCCCGATTGCCACACCGCATTGCCGGCATTTCTCGATGGCGTGATCGTCGCGCATGATCGAGAGCAATTTGATATTTATTGCTACTTCAACAATCCGCAAGATCCGGCGCGACTGGCGGCGATGGGCTTGAATAACTGTCCGCAAAAAATTCGCATCATGCACGGCATGAGTGATAAACAAGTCGCTACGAAAGTGCATGATGACGGCATCGATAT
>JANOKK010000563.1:0-2550 GCA_031419255.1 Betaproteobacteria bacterium | reverse complement strand
ACAGTGATGCTCGCCACCAGCCCATTGGCAAAAAATATCGACATGGTGCCCTGCGACATCAGCATCGATTGGCGGAATGCATCTTCAGCGCGATCCCCCAATACCAGCGCCAAGACCAGCGGTGCCAACGGGTAATCGAGTTTCTTGAAAACGTAACCAATCACACCAAAACCCACCATCAGCCAGACATCGAACATGGAGCTATGCACGGTGTAGGCACCGATCGCACAGATCACCAATATCACCGGTGCGACGATCGAAAATGGAATGCGCAGGATCGCGGCAAAGAACGGTACCGTGGTCAACACCACGATCAATCCGGCGATGTTGCCGAGATACATCGAGGCGATCAGTCCCCAGACAAATTCCTTTTGCTCTTGAAACAAGAGTGGGCCGGGTTGCAATCCCCAAATCAGTAAACCGCCGAGCAATACCGCGGCCGTGGGTGAGCCGGGAATTCCAAGGGTGAGCATTGGCAACAACGCGGCGGTTCCAGCGGCGTGCGCCGCCGTTTCCGGCGCGACCACGCCTTCCATTTCACCCTTGCCAAAATTCTTGCCGTTGGGCGACATGCTTTTTGCCACGCCGTAACCCATGAACGAAGCCGGTGTCGCGCCGCCCGGCGTAATGCCCATCCAACAACCGATCAATGATGAACGCAACGACGTTTTCCAGTATTTCGGCAGTTGCTTCCAGGTGTCGATCACCACGCGCATTTTGATCTTGCCCTCCGCACCTTTGAAGGCGAGACCTTCTTCGATCGTCAGCAGAATTTCGCCGATGCCGAACAGGCCGATGACGGCGATCAGGAAATCGAAGCCTTTCAGCATTTCGGTGAAGCCGAACGTCATGCGCAATTGCCCGGTGACGGTATCAAGTCCGACGGCGGCCAGCGCGAAACCGATCATCATCGCCGCGATGGTTTTGAACGGCGAGCCTTTGGACATGCCGACGAAACTACAGAAGGTCAATAGATACACGGCAAAGTATTCCGGCGGCCCGAATCGCAACGCAAACTTCGCGACCAACGGCGCGGTAAACGTGATCATCAGTACCGCAACCAGAGCGCCTATGAAGGACGAGGTAAACGCCGCCGTCAATGCCTCTCCCGCGCGGCCTTGCTGTGCCATCGGGTAACCGTCGAACGTCGTTGCCACGGACCACGGTTCACCGGGAATATTGAACAGAATCGAGGTGATCGCACCGCCGAACAATGCGCCCCAATACAGGCAGGAAAGCATGATGATCGCGGACGTTGGATTCATCGAAAAGGTCAGTGGCAGCAGAATCGCCACGCCATTCGCGCCGCCAAGACCGGGCAACACCCCGATGAGTACGCCGAGAATGATTCCGACCATCATCAAGCCCATGTTGTAGGGCGTGAGAACGACCGCAAAGCCGTGCATCAGATTGGTGATTTCTTCCATCGCCCGCTTTCTAGTTCAAACCCAGGGCCGCTTCGAGCGGCCCCTTCGGTAATGGCACCTTGAACCAGACTTCAAACAAGACGAAGAACACCACCGGGACTGACGCCGCGACGCCGATGGTGGTCGGCCAGGCATATTTGCCCAGCCATTTCATGAAGAGCGCGATGAAAATCGCCGAGGCCACATAGATTCCCAGCGCTGGCACCGGCCCGACGCCGCCGATCAAACCTACGTAGATAATGGTCGGAATGATCACCGACAGAATCATTTTCAGCGACGACACACTGACGAAAGAATCGCTGCCTTTTTCTTTCAGCGCCATCGCAAAATTGATGGCGCTCGCAATGCAAAGTATCAGGCCGATATAGAAAGGAAAATATCCCGCCTCAGGTCCGTCGGAGCCCCAACTGGCACCCAATCGCCGACTGTCCCAAATCACAACAACGCCCATAAGGAAAATCAAAATTGCGGTGACCGCGTCGACCGCTTTAGTCGACGATGCAGACTTCACTTCCGATGATTCCACAAGCGCTCCTCGAGATTTCCGTGATGCCGTCTAGTGCGGCATTGGTGCAATGATTCCAACAGGCAAAAAAAGCCCCGGGCAGGTCGCCCGGGGCGTCGACTAATTATTTCTTGGCGAGAAACCCGGCTTCGGTCATCAAGGCCAAATGGCGCTGCTCTTCCTTATCCACCCACTTCGTATAGGCATCGCCGCTAAGCGTGGTTTGGTCGAATGCGCCTTTTTCCATGAAGTCTTTCCACTCGGGAGTCTCGCGGACTTTCTTGAGCAAATTGACATAGAAGTCAACCTGCTCCTTGGTCACGCCCGAGGCCATGAAAATGCCTCGCAGCATTTGATAATCAACGTCAAGTCCCTGGCTCTTGCAGGTCGGTACGTCACCCCACGATTGGGTTGCCGTCACTTTTGCCTTGTAAGGCATTGGCTTGTCGTCGAACACGCACAACGCCCGTAATTTACCGGCGCGCCACTGTTCCACCGCTTCGATCGGGTTGTTCACAGTGGAGTCGACGTGCTTGCCAACCAATTGCACCGCAACTTCGCCGCCGCCTTTGTACGGAATGTAGGTGAACTTGGCACCGGAAATTTTCTCCAAGGCAA
>JANOKK010000562.1:0-5996 GCA_031419255.1 Betaproteobacteria bacterium | reverse complement strand
GAAAACAATTTTGTATAGTGAAATGACGACCATGCCCGTCACCGCGATGAGAAGGGTATGCGCATGGAACAACGCGACACCTAGCAGCGTCATTGCAAACAAAATGAAATCGAGCGGGATACCGGCGACGCGAATGAGTTCAGGGGTCATGTTTGGGATGCTGGTTGGCGGTGGTAGAAAGGTTTATGGAACGAGAATGACATGCACCCGGTACGGCCCGTGCGCACCAATGACAATCGTCTGCTCGATATCGGCCGTGCGCGATGGGCCGGAGACAAAAAACGTCGCGCGCGGCGGCTCGCCCAGCTCATCGCGGATAAGTTGGAATGCGTCTTCCATTGTCGGCACGATGCGGCGTTTACTCACGATACAAATGTGCGTTTCTGGCAGTAATGCGGTCGCTTTGGGTGTTTCCGGCGCACCCAGCAAGAGTACGGTGCCGGTTTCGCCGATGGCGCAAAAACATCCGGTCACACCGACCAAGTCGTCTCCGTTCGCAGGTCGTGCAACGAACTCGATGCCGGCACGCGCCCAATCGAGCGCGGCATGTTCACGCCAGCCCACTGCGCGCATCGCCAATGTTTTTTCCGCGAGATATCGTGCCGCCTCAATCGGGATCTGCGCGGGTTTTACCATCTCGGTGATGGTGGTGCTTAGCCGCGCGCATTCGCGGATAAAATTCTCAACCGGATCATGTCGCGCAATCGATGGTAGCGGCCCACGCTCGACGCGCGCAATGTGGCTCCTGACGGCGGCCAGTTCGGCGTCGGTGGTCTCACCCGGCTTGCCGGTCTGGCGACGAATACGGGCAAGAATATTCTCGCGCGCACTCATCGCCTTTGCCTCGCCGCGTAGAGTTCGCGAAAAGTTTTACCCGCTGGCGCGGGCATATCGCGCCCCTGAGTCCAGCCATCGATGCCGGGTAGCGAATGAATCAATTTTTCTTTGCCGCCCATCAACGCCGCAATGCGCGCACCGATGCGCGACGCAAACGCATAAAGGGCGGGCCGAATGATGAAAAAACTCCAGACGGAAATCGCAAAGCGCTCGCCGAAGGGGCGGAGCTTCCGGTCGAATTGCCGCTCACGCCATTTGCGCATCAGATCCGGCAGTGGAATTTTTACCGGGCATACCACCTGGCATTCGCCACAAAATGTCGCCGCATTCGGAAGATCGCCCGCGTTCTCGATACCGACATAGGTCGGCGTCAATACCGAGCCCATCGGCCCCGGATACACCCAGCCATAGGCGTGACCGCCGACGTTTTGATACACGGGGCAGTGATTCATGCAGGCACCGCAGCGGATGCAGCGCAGCATGTCTTTCATATCGCTGCCGACCAACTTGGTGCGGCCCGCATCGACCAGCACGATATGCATTTGCTCAGGACCATCAGTCTCGCCGGGCGCTTTCACGCCAGTGGTCAATGTCAGGTAATTGGCGATCGATTGGCCGATGGCTGAGCGCGGAAGCAGGCGAATGAGTGTCGCGAAATCCTCCATCGTCGGGATGACTTTTTCGATGCCTGTGACCACGCAATGAATGCGCGGAATCGTCGTCACCAGATCGGCATTGCCCTCGTTGGTGACGGTCAATGTCGTACCCGTTTCGGCGATGACGAAATTTGCCCCCGAGATCCCCATGTCGGCGCCGAGAAAGTGGCTACGCAATTCTTCACGCGCTTCACGCGTCATCGCGGGGATATCGGTCAGACGCGGTTTGTGATGCGCGTTCATGAATAATTCCGCGACCTGCTCTTTGGATTTATGCACGGCCGGCGCGACAATATGCGAAGGCGGCTCGTCGGCCAATTGCAGAATGTATTCGCCGAGATCGGTTTCCATCACCCGGATACCGGCACCGATCAGCGCATCGTTCAACGCGATTTCCTCTGTCACCATCGATTTCGATTTGGTGATGGTTTTCACTGCGTTTTTGCGCGCGATTTCAAGAACGATTGCGTTGGCCTCTTCGGCGGTCTCCGCCCAATGAACCACCGCGCCACGGCGAATCGCATTGCGTTCGAATTCAATCAGGTATGCGTCGAGATTGTCGATCACGCGGTTGCGCAACGCTGCCGCATGGGTGCGGAGATCTTCCCAATTGTCGATTTCGGCAACCCCTTTGGCGCGGCCATCGACGAATTTGCCTTTCGACTTTTTCAATGCCGACTGCAATACGGCGTCATTGAGCTTGGCACTCGCCGTTTGCTTGAAATGCATGCTTTGGATTTGCATGGCGACTAACTTCCAAAACCGTTTGGAACCGCCGATGAACGCAGATGAACGCAGATAATACAGAAGCGTAAACACGAGCATTGGCGCGCTTTGCCGGACGAAAAGCCTCGAAGAAGCCCGCCCATGCTGGAGTTTGGTTCTACGGTTTTATCTGTGTTCATCGGCGTTCATTCATCTGTGGCATTGAAATTACTCTGTCATTCCCGTCTAACAGGACAACTGTACCGAAATAACCTTGACTATGCCGCAGACGCGTAGACACCCGCATTCCGCTCGGGATAGCTTTCATAAACATGTTCAAAGAGGATCGAACATTTCTTCTGATAAAGCTCCGGCGTGTAAGCACGTGGCAGTCCGGAGTCCAGCGTGTCCTCAATCGCCAGTTTAAGCTGCGAGCGCGCTGCCGATTTCTGTCGCCAGTTGAGCACCAGCAACTGCTTCAGTCGCGCAAGCAATTCGCGCGCGACTTTCTTCACTTCGGCCCGTTCCTCGGTATTCAATTCCGGCGCAGGGCGAGTAAGGATGTCGAAGATCACCAGTTCTTCCTCGGTGATGTTCTCGCGGACGTGACGCTCCTCCTCGTCGTTAAGTCCGCGCGTCAGCTTCACCAATTCCTCGAGCAGTTCCTCGATACTGCGGCTGCCCGCGTTGTAACTCTCAATCAGCGCCTCGAATTTCTCGGCGAAATCGGCGCGTGTGCGATTGAGGCGGAGGAGCTTGTCCAACTTGGCACGAATGGCCGCTTTCAATACTTCGAGGTCGGTATTCTTGTGCCTGGTTTCACTGAATCGTTTGGCCAGAGCTTCGAAATCAATCTTCGAAAGATCGAGCGCGGGTGGGCCATCGGCCCGCACCTTTATGCCGGTGATGGACTCATCGAGCAACGAATTGATATCGCCCATCACCTTGGAAATGTCCACCGGATCGGGGTTCAGTTTGGCGCGCATCGCGCCGGCAATCGCCGCGATGAAGGCGACGCGCCCAGCGAATTCCAGCGCCGCCGGGTCCGGCTTCACGGCGCCGAGCAACGTGCTTACCAGCCGCTCATGCGCGAAGAAATCGCGGCGCACCGCCTCTGGCGAAATCAGCGCATTGACCGCATCGTCGATGCGCTGCAAGCGATCCATGCTCGCGTCGGTCAGTTGCTCGATTTCCGTGAGTAACACCTCGCGCGCCGCGCAATAGGCCGTCGCGTCTTCAACCGCTTGGCGAAGCTCATCCACCAGCGCCTGTTTGTCCCTGACCGGGTTCTGCCCGCCCTTGCCGGCCCCGTAGATCGCCAGCGCCTTCTCCAGCGAGGCAAAGACATTGGCGTAATCGACGATCACGCCGCTGTGTTTGCCGGGAAAGACGCGGTTCGCGCGGGCGATGGTCTGCATCAGCGTGTGGTTCCGCATCGGCTTGTCGAGATAGACGGTCGAGCAGCTCGGCGCGTCGAATCCCGTGAGCCACATCGCACAGACGAATACCAACCGCAGCGGATCCTGCGTGTCCTTGAACTTCTCGTCGAGCGGCGGCTGTGATTCGTACATGCGCTTGCGATGCGGCTCGATATCGAGCCCCAGCTCCTTCATCCGCGCAATCTCGTTCTGCGCAGGGGAGACGATCAGCGCCATGTCGGTGGTCTTGATCACCTCCAGACGCTGGCGCAAATTGGCTTCGCGCTCACGGGTCCTGCTCGCATTTCGTTGTTCCTTTGGCAGATAGACCAGTTCGCCCAATTCCTTGTTTACCCGCGCGAGCTCCGCCTTCCAATGCGTGCGCACCTTGTCGTACATCTTCAGCGCGGTGGCCTTATCGATCGACACCACCATCGCCTTGCCAATGAAGCCGCGCCCGAGAAAGTGCGTCACGATATCTTGCGCGATCTTTTCCAGCCGGTCATCGCGGGTGAGGATGTGGTATTGCCGGCTCAACACCCGTTCGAGTTTCGCTTCCTGTTCGGGATCGAGGTCGGCCGCCTCGATCACGTCGAAAAAGTCCTCGGTCAGGTCCGGATTGACGAGCTGCAATTCCGGCGTGCGGTTCTCGTAAAAGAGCGGCACTGTCGCGCCGTCCTCCACCGATTGCTGGAAATCGTAGATCGACACGTAATCGCCGAACACGTCCCGGGTCCGCTCCTCTCCCACGATCAGCGGCGTGCCGGTGAAGGCGAGGAACAGCGCCCGGGGCAAGGCCGCGCGCATGTTCAGCGCCAGCGTGTCGTACTGGCTGCGGTGGGCTTCGTCGGTGAGCACGATCACGTCCGGCCGCTCGCACAGCACCTCCAGCGACTGGAATTTGTGGATGAGGGTGAACACGTAGCGATGATTGCCGCGCAGCAATTCACGCAGATGCGCGCCGCTGCCGGCGTGGCATTGGTCGCCCTCGGCTTCGCTCACGGCACCGGTGGCCTTGAACGTCTTGGCGATCTGCTCGTCCAGTTCCACCCGGTCGGTGACGACGGCGAAGGTCCAGTTGCCCGCCACCTTGCGCAACACCTTCTGCGCGAAGAACACCATCGAAAAACTCTTGCCGCTGCCCTGCGTCTGCCAGAACACGCCGCCGCGGCCGTGACCCCGCTGACGCGCCTCCAGCATCGAGGCGATCGCGTTGTTGACGCCAAGGTACTGGTGGTTCTGCGCGACGATTTTGACCAGTCCCGCCTTATGCTCGGAGAACAGCGTGAAGTTTTCCACGAGATCGAGCAGGCGAGTGCGGTCGCAGGTGCCGCGCAACATCACCTCCAGCGAGACGCGACGTTGCTCGTCCTCCCGCGCGACGCGTTTCCATTCGAAGAATCGCTCCCAGTCGGCGGTCAGCGAACCGACGCGGCTGTCGGTGCCGTTCGAGGCGATCAGCAGCGCGTTGTACCAGAACAACGCCGGGATTTGATCCTTGTAATGCGTCAGGTTTTCATCGAACGCCGCGCGCGCGGGCACGCCGGGCTTTTTGAATTCGATCACCACCAGTGGCAGACCGTTGACGAAGCCGACCAGGTCGGGACGGCAGGTGTAGAGACTGCCTACGACGCTGAACTGGCTGACGAGCAGGAAATCATTGTTCTCCGGATGTTCCCAATCCACCACGCGAAGGCGCTCGGTCTTTTGACCACCCAGTTCCTGGTCGGGCACCGACACCGCGATGCCCTCCTTGAGCAGCCGATATACCTCGCGGTTGGCAGCCTCCAGGCTCATCGCCGAGCGGTCGCGCGTCAGCTCATCGACCGCGCTGCTGATCGCTTCCGGTGGCAACGCGGGATTGAATTTGCACAGCGCCTCGCGGAGGCGCTCGACCAATACCACCTCGCCCTTAGTCTCGCGGCCGAGCGTTCCGCCCACGCCGAATGTTTCCTCCATTGCCGATACCGTCCGCCAGCCGAGCGCGGCAAACAAACCGATGGCGGGCTGTTCAACGAGGCTGTCTTCGGTGTAGTGGCTCAGTACCATCGCTACCGACTATTTCCTGGTGTTTTCAACCGGTAGCTTCCCGTCTTTGCAGATCCAACGAACTCGACCAACTCTCTTTCTCGCAACGATGCAATGTCTCGTTTGGCTGTCGCCAGACTGACCTGCCATTGACTCACGATGTCTTCCGCTTTGACTTGGCCACCGCGCTGGAGCTGCGCCATAAACCAACGCTGCCGTTCATTTACAGGCTCATTTACAGGCTCATTTACAGGCTCATTTACAGGTGCATCAGGATGAGGACGAAATATCACCCGCACACACGCGCCAAGTTCCTGCCATTCCGGCTGAGGGTATCTTTCACTGGTGCAGG
>JANOKK010000561.1:0-1667 GCA_031419255.1 Betaproteobacteria bacterium | reverse complement strand
GGGGGATCTTCACGCCCGCACTGACACCGCGTGCGCCGGGGCCATGCAGATGCGCGCCGGTCAAGCTGCCGATGCCGCTGAAGGTGACGTTCAGCGTGATGGTGTTGTTGACGATGTCGACCACGGCCGTGCCGGAACCGGTGCCGATTGAGGCGTTCGCCGGGACTTCCTGTGCGCCTTCGAGTATCAGGTTGTAGGTGCCGAGTGCTACAAAGCCCGCAATCACGGTACAAGGTGCTGTGATGGCGTTGGTGGTGTAGGTATTCATCACCAGCGCACCGCCGCAGGTGCCGCCGATGTTGGCCACATAGCCTCCGTTTGGCACGACCGTGAAGCTGGCGGTACTACCGTAATTCACACTGACATTGCCGGTCGGCGAGAAGACGCCATTCGCGCCAGTGCTGGCGGTGACCGTGTAGGTATTAATGGTGAAGACGGCATTGACCGAGCAGTTGGTGATGATCGCATTGGTCGTGAAGATGAAGTTGGGCGCGGTGCCGCTGAGCGTTCCGCCGCAACTACCGCCCATTGAGACGCTATGACCGGTTGCCGGTGTCACTGTGAATACGGCACGCAGGCCGTGATTGATGGTCTGATCCATGTTGGGCGCAATCGTGCCGTTGCCGGAGGCACTCGGGATGACGGTATAGGTCTTGATCGTAAACACGGCCGTGACGCTCTTTGCTGCATCCATCGTCACATTGCACGCTCCGGTACCGGCACAGGCGCCAGACCAGTTGGTGAATGTCGAGGAGGTGTCCGGGGTGGCGGTGAGCGTGACCATGGTGTTGTAGCTGTAATTCTCGCTACAGTCGACTCCGCAACCGATACCCGCCGGGGAGGAGGTGACCGTACCGGTGCCGCTGCCGGTTTTGTTCACCGTCAGCGCGTAGCTGTTGAGCGTAAACGTTGCCGTGACCGTACAGGCCGCCGTGATGGCACCGGTGGTGTAGGGGCTCGCGGTGCTGGTCATTCCGCTGCAGCCACTAATGTTGCCGAGCGTGTAGCCGGCGTTGGCCATCGCGGTGCAGGCGGTGGTCGCGCCATGGTTGACGGGACTTACGCAACTCACCGTTCCCCCGGCCATTGGGCTGGCAATTCCGGTGACGACATAGGTGTTGAGCGCAAATGTCGCCGTGACGGTGCAGGCCGCCGTGACCGCGCCGGTGGTGTAGGGACTGGTGGTGCTGGTTATTCCGGCGCAGCCGCTGATGTTGGTAAGCGTGTAGCCGATGTTGGCCGTT
Organism: Betaproteobacteria bacterium; assembly: GCA_031419255.1. GTDB lineage: Bacteria > Pseudomonadota > Gammaproteobacteria > Burkholderiales > Usitatibacteraceae > UKL13-2. The sequence continues at coordinate 423 of JANOKK010000561.1, read as the reverse complement.
GCGGTGCAGGTGGTGGTCGCGCCATGGTTGACGGGGCTGGTACAGCCGATGGTGCCGCCGGCCATCGGGCTGGCCGCACCAGTGACGGCGTAGCTGTTGAGAGCGAGGGTCGCGGTGACACCTTTGGCCGCATCCATCGTCACATTGCAGGCACCGGTGCCGGTACACGCACCGCTCCAGCCGGCGAAGCTGGATGAGACATCCGCCGTGGCGGTCAAGGCGACGATCGTGTTGTACGTGTAATTCTCGGTGCAGTCGACCCCACAGGTAATGCCCGCCGGTGTGGAACCCACGTTGCCGGTTCCCGTTCCGACTTTTGCGACGGTCAACGCGTAACTGTTGATGGCGAAGGTCGCACCGACGGTTTTCAGGAAATCCATCGTCACGTTGCAGGCACCGGTGCCGGTGCAGGCGCCACTCCAG
>JANOKK010000560.1:0-3638 GCA_031419255.1 Betaproteobacteria bacterium | reverse complement strand
ACACCGGCTTGCCTTCGGTCAGCGTGCCGGTTTTATCGACGATCAAGGTATCGATGCGGCGAAAATTTTCAATCGCGGCCGCATCGCGAAACAGGATGCCGTTGGTGGCCGCCTTGCCGGTCGCGACCATGATCGACATCGGTGTCGCGAGCCCCAGCGCGCACGGACAGGCAATGATCAGCACAGCCACCGCATTGATGAGGCCGAACACCCAACTGGGTTCCGGCCCGACGAAACCCCATACAAAGAATGTGATGAGGGCGATGGCGACGACGGCCATCACAAAATATCCCGCTACCGTATCGGCCAAGCGTTGCAGCGGTGCTTTCGAGCGCTGCGCCTGCGCGACCATTTGCACAATTTGCGAAAGCATCGTTTCCGCGCCCACTTTCTCCGCGCGCATTACCAGCGCGCCACTGGTGTTCATGGTCGCGCCGATCACTTTGTCACCGGCTTTTTTCATCACCGGCATTGGCTCGCCGGTGAGCATCGATTCATCCACCGCACTCGCACCTTCCGTTACCGCGCCATCGACCGGAACCCGCTCCCCCGGGCGCACTCGCAACAGATCGCCCAAATGTACATGCGTGAGCGGGATATCGTCTTCGCTGCCGTCCGGTTTGATGCGGCGCGCCGTTTTGGGTGCGAGCCCAAGCAACGATTTGATGGCGGCAGACGTTTGCGAGCGCGCCTTCAGTTCCAGTATTTGCCCGAGCAGCGTGAGCGAGATGATCGCAGCCGCTGCCTCGAAATACACCTGCACACGGCCCATTGCGACAAAGTTCGCCGGAAATACATTTGGCATCACCGTCGCAACAATGCTGTAGAGGTATGCGGCACCGGTACCGAGTCCGATCAGCGTCCACATGTTCGGATTGCGCGTCGCGACCGATTGCGCACCGCGCACGAAGAACGGCCAGCCGGCCCAAAGAATCACCGGTGTTGTCAGCGCCAACTCAATCCAGCTTTGTTGCGTGCCATGAAACCAATTCAGCTTGTGGCCGACCATCGCGAGCAAGACGGAAATGACCGTCAGCGGCAATGTCCACCAAAAGCGCCGCTGAAAATCGGCCAGTTCCGGATTCTCATCGTCATCCAGTGTCGGCATCACCGGCTCCAGCGTCATGCCGCACTTGGGACAATTGCCCGGTGCGGGCTGACGGATTTCGGGATGCATCGGGCAGGTGTAGACCGTTGCTAGCAAAGGTGTTTCAGGCGATCCGTCAACGGTGTTCGCGATCATCGGTGCATCCGCGTGCTCTTGTGCGGATACAGGCATCGACCCATGAGCATGCATGTGAGCGTGGTCATTATCTGCAGAATGGTTGTGCGCGTGATTTGGGGTGTTCATGGAGAAATCCTTCCTGAGCGAAGCGCGGCCGGACGATTAGCGGCAAATGCCGTGATGGCCGTGTCGACGACGCGATCCACGCACCATTTGGCGTAGGCCAGGTCGAAGAAACGCCCAAGCAATGCGCCCGATGTGGTGCGAGGAAGCTCGAAGTCGATTGAAACCGTTAACCGGCAATCTTCGCCTGCCGGTTCAATCTCAAACCCCATGCCGTAGCCGCCCATCACGAACAGCCGTGGAACACCGAAGGTCTCCCATCGCTTGCAAAAAGGTGGTTCACGCCGGACAACACGTTCGCTGGCAACAAGACGAATGCCGGCTACGGAACCCTCAACATTAATCACCGACCCCACCGCCTGTCCCCGCAGGTTGTCCAAAGTGGTCGTCATGGTAGCTCCAAACGTCGCCCAACTGGGTTGTCCCCATGTGCATCGTGATATTTTCATGCGCGTCCAGAAATTTGAACACGGAATCCGGCGGAGCGTGCAATATCACGCCCCGCTCCACGTGCCGGCGGACAGGCGACACTTGGGTTCGCACGACTAGCGGGTTACGGCAGCTTGGCGCCGACTTTGCGGTGCATCTGAGCCATTTCGGCGTTCTGCTTTCCCGCCTTTTCATAATCCGCAATCAGCGCCTTGCAATGGGCGACCATTCCGGCACCGCTCGCCTTGGCCCACGGTGCAGTCGTATAGGCCTGTGCCATTTTGCGATGCCGTTCCGCCGCGGCCTTGTCGGTATCTGCTTGCTTATCGAACTCAGCGGCAAGCTGCTCGTGATCGGCTTTGGTTTTCGCCGCGACGATCTTTTCGGCAAATCCGGCCGTCGCAGGCGTCTGCGCAAACGCACCGGACATCAATGATGCGCTGAGCAGAATTGCGCCTAACCCACTAACCAGAAAACCGCGTTTTTGCATTGTCATGATTTACTCCTTGATAAGAACAGCTTGATTGAATGAACCGGTCTCACAACGTCGCGTGGTTCGGGGTACAGACTCTCTTCTCCGGTAACGGCTAGCGTCGACTGTCGTTACACTCATTTGCATGCCTGATTCGGCATTTCGTCGTTTCAATGAACTCACTTGCTCTTGTCTTTATCGCTGTGCTCGTGCCCGTGATCGCCGTGCATGAAGACATGCATCAGCGGACACGCCAGCAGCAGCAGGTACGGCGCAACGCCCAACGCATGCCCCCAGTGCTCGTGCAGAACATAGAACCCGACAATGACCGCGACCATCATCGCCGCACCTTTCCATGCAACACTCGTACGGGATTGCGCCGCGTTGGGAGAGTTCTGCGAATGACTGTCGTGGTTTTCCATGGTGCTGCCTTTCCAATTTGAGACGGAGTGCTCGGCTCACACTCAACGTACTCCCATGGCGAATCACCGGCTTGATAAGTATCAAACGTGTGAACGTTTGGTTGCGATTCAACAATGACCTCAGTATCGAGACTGACCATCGGCCCGACGCAACCGCGGCGCGACGATCATGCATGCCACGAACGGGGTGTCTTTCTCGTCTGCCTGCGCACCGCTTGATGAAGCGCAACACGTGCGCAAATGATCGGAGTAGCGTTGACTCATCGTGCCAGTTGCGGGTGCATTGCGCAGACTCTCTGCCATCGGGCTACTGTACCGAAAAAAGGACTACGAGGCAGCACAATGAACCATCCAAAATCTTCCCAACGCAGAAAATTCTTGTCCGCGATGGCCGCCGCCGGCCTTGCCGGGTTGACCGGCTGCGGCGGCGGTGGTGGCGACACGCCAACAGGAATGTTTCAGGGAGGCAATATGGGCAATGGTGCCACCTTGCCACCCACCGGTCTTGGCGCGGGTGCTGCATTGCGCACGCCCGCAAATTTTTCCGGCGATACCTTGACGACCGCCGTCGGCAACTATGATCTCGGTGGCGGCGTGCGCGCCGGCGCGATGCTGTTCAATGGCCAGTGGCCATCGCCGACGATTCGTGTGCCGGTCGGCGGCACGCTTGACATCACATTGCGAAATCAATTGCCGGACGCGACCAACATTCACTGGCACGGTCTGGCGGCGGCGTTCGGCATGGATGGCCATCCCACCGAAATCGCCAGGCCGAACGACAGCCGGCGCTACATATTCGCCGTCAACGAGCGCCCGGGCACCTACTGGTATCATGCCCATCCGGATCGCGCCACCGCGCGTCAGGCGTACATAGGCTTGGCGGGCCTGTTGATCGTCGATGACGGCAACGATGCCGCGCGCGGCCTGCCCACCGGTGTACGCGATATCGCACTGGTGCTCGCCGACA
>JANOKK010000559.1:0-1553 GCA_031419255.1 Betaproteobacteria bacterium | reverse complement strand
ACTGCCGGCACCGGTAGCGGTTCCGTGGCCTCCGCACCGACCGGCATCGTCTGTCCCGGTGATTGCAGCGAGCTCTACACCCACGGCACATTGGTCACGGTGACGCCAACGCCGACGCTGGGATCGACCTTCACCGCATGGTCGGGTGCCTGTACGGGATCGGCGGGCTGCGTGGTGACAATGGATGCGGCCAAATCGGTCACCGCCACTTTCACGATCAACAGCTACACGCTTAGCGTCGCGACCGCCGGTAGCGGTAGTGGATCTGTGAACTCTGCCCCGGCCGGTATCGCCTGTCCGGGTGACTGCGCCGAGCCGTACACCCACGGCAGCGTTGTCACACTTTCCGCATCGCCGAGTACCGGTTCGACCTTTACAGGTTGGAGCGGCAGCGGATGTACCGGCACGGGCACCTGCGTTGTGACGATGACATCAGTGGCGTCGGTGACAGCCACCTTTACATTGAATACCTTCATCGTGATTCCAAGCGCGACGGGCAATGGGGCCATTGCCCCCAGCGTGAATCAAACCGTCGGTTACGGCCTCACAACCAGCTTCACATTGACGCCAGCCGTCGGTCATAGCGTGATGGTCAGCGGCACCTGCAGCGGCGCATTGATGGGCAATACGTTCACCACCGCGCCAATCACCGGTACCTGTTCCGTCAACGCGACGTTTACCATCAATAGCTACACCGTGACAGCCAGCGGTGGTGCCAACGGCACCTTCGCACCGAGCGGGATGGTCAATGTCAATTACGGATCCACGACGAGCTTTACGGTAATACCCAACAGTGGCTTCAGCGCCTCCATCGGCGGCACCTGTGGCGGCAGTCTGAGCGGCAACACCTACACCACCAACGCCATCGTGGCCCCTTGCACCGTAATCGCGAGCTTCGTGGCGCTCGGCACCTACAACCTCGTCCTCGAAGGCGCGCAGGAAGTCCCGGCGAACATCTCGACCGGCATCGGTTCCGGCACGGCGGTAGTTGATACCGTCAACAACACCATCACGCTCAACGTCAGCTTCAGCGGCATCGGCAGCTTGACTGGCGCCCATTTGCACGGCCCCGGCGCGCGCGGTGTCGGTGCCGGCGTGAAGATCCCCTTGACCGACCTGACCAGCCCGATCGCCGAGGTGCTCACCTACCTTGAGGCCGACGAAGCCGACATCGTGGCTGGCAATTGGTACCTGAACCTGCACACGGCGGCCTACAGTGGTGGTGAAATCCGCGCGCAACTCGACAACCTCGGTGCGGCCAACAAGACGCTCACGGTCAACGTCACCGGCAACGGCAGCGTGACCTCAGCACCGGTCGGCATCAACTGTCCGGGGGATTGCACCGAAAGCTACGTCCACAACACCGTGGTGGCACTCACCGCCAATCCGGCGCTGGGCCACAGCTTCACCGGCTGGAGTGGCGCCTGCACCGGCACCGGTGCCTGCAACGTGACGATGGATTTCCTGAAAACCGTCGGTGCGACCTTCGCCATCAACAGTTACGCGTTGACCGTCGCAAAAGTCGGAACGGGAACCGGCAACGTGGGTTCCAC